>JBAQZJ010000219.1:0-6839 GCA_049790855.1 Planctomycetaceae bacterium
GGTTCGTTCCGTCGGTGTCGATCGGGGCGAGAAGATCGCGGAGTGAACCCCCCTCTCCTCTGGGGAGAGGGGCCGGGGGTGAGGGGAGCCGTTTGGCTGGCGTCGTGAAAGGTGATTGACGTTCTACCACTATGGACGGTTGCAAAACACAAGCGGACCCACAGGGCATCCCCTCACCCCTGACCCCTCTCCTCTGGGGAGAGGGACCGATGACGCAACCCGTTTCGACACGCTTTGAGGTTTTGTTCCATCGCCCTGAATCGTTTCTTGCCGTCCGAGACTGTGAAGCCATGATCACGATCGTCGATTACGGAATGGGCAATCTGCGAAGCGTTCAGAAAGCGTTCGAGCGCATCGGTGCCGAAGCGGTGATTGCGTCGACGCCGCGCGAGGTGGCCGCCGCCGAGCAACTCGTTCTGCCCGGCGTCGGAGCGTTCCGCGATGCGATCGCCGAGTTGCGCCGGGCCGATCTCGTCGCGCCGATTCTCGACCATATCGGTGCCGGGCGGCCGTTTCTCGGCATTTGCCTCGGGCTGCAAATGCTGTTCGACGTCAGCGAAGAGGGCGGCGAGTACGAGGGGCTGGGCGTCGTTCCCGGTCGAGTTCGCCGGTTCCCCGATGAACCGGGTTTCAAGGTGCCCCACATGGGCTGGAACCGGCTGAAGCGCGACACCGACTGTGCCGTCTTCGCCGGCATTCCGCCCGAAGCGCACTTCTACTTCGTACACAGCTATCACGTCGTGCCCGACGACGGCGCGGTCGTCGCGGCGACGACGGATTACATCATTCCCTTCGTCTCGGCGATCGCCAAGGGCAACCTGTTCGCCGTGCAGTTTCACCCCGAAAAGAGCCAGCGGCACGGCTTGCAGATCTTGAAAAACTTCGCCGAATTGATATCCGAGATTACAATTGAGTAGATATGATGCAAAATATGCCACGCGTAATATTGTGCTAACGTCGTCTGCTGGCCGCCTGTAGGATTTGATAAGCCACAAACAACGTGATGTGAAGAACTGGCCATGTCAAAACCCGATGAGTTCGATGAGTTCATTGACGAATTTCTGACGAGCGGTGAAAAAAATCCGGACGAGACACTCGCAACGCTTGCCGGTCTTGCGCAAGACCACGATGACGAAGCAGCTCACTTTTCACGCGTTCAGCTATCGACAACGCCAACAATCCCAGGCCGGACAATTATAGATTCAAAGGGGGTTGTCTCGGGGAGAGTCGTGCGGGGCCAGGGCATGTGGAAGAATTTTAAGATGTTGATGGGCTCTGATGCCCTTGGCAAGCGAAGTGGAGCACTGGAGAAAGATTTTGCAGCCATGGAACAGGAGTGTTTCAAGCAGATTAAATCTCTAGCCTTTAATAAGGGCGCAAATGCAGTCATTGGTATCTCGCTTCAATATGGGGAAACAAGTGGAGAGGCGAACTTATTTTACGTGGTTGCTACTGGAACGGCTGTGCTTTCCAAATGAGTAGTGTTGAGTTCAGGTCACTACAGATTCCATATCTCGTGATGCTGAACTCGACGATCAAATCGATAACGCAACGACATTGTCGTCATTGAGGCCTACCGAAAAGCCGGTGAGAGGGAGACACTCGTGATTCAGATCATTCCCGCGATCGACCTGCGGGGCGGTAAGTGCGTGCGGTTGCGACAGGGAGACTACGCCGCCGAAACCGTGTTCGGCGACGATCCGCTTGTCGTGGCCCGACGCTGGGCCGAGGCCGGTGCGACGCGACTGCATCTGGTAGACCTCGACGGAGCCAAGGCCGGGCGTCCGCAGAACGCGACGATCATTCGTGACATCACCTCGGAACTGACGATTCCCTGCCAGCTTGGAGGAGGGCTTCGCGACGACGCGGCGCTCGACGAGGCGTTCGACGATCTGGGCGTCGACCGCGCGATTATCGGAACCGCGGCGCTGAAAAATCCCGACTGGTTTCGGAAAGCGGCCGAGCGGCGGCCGCAGCGTCTGCTGCTCGGACTCGACGCCCGCGACGGTCGCGTCGCGACGTCAGGCTGGCTCGACGTTTCGGAAACGACCGCCGTCGAACTCGCCCGGCAATTCGACGACGTGCCGCTGGCCGGCATTATCTACACGAACATCGCCAACGACGGCATGATGCAGGGCGTCGACGACGGCACGCTGGCCGATCTCGCGGAACTCGCCGCCGGAGCGCATCCGGTGATCGCCTCGGGAGGCGTGACGACGCTCGACGACGTTCGTCGGCTGGCGGCGATCGCCGGCGACCATCCGCAACTCGTCGGTGCGATCGTCGGCCGCACGCTTTACGAAGGACGGCTCGATCTCGCCGAAGCGATCCGCACGGCCGGTTCCGGAAAGTGAGACCACGTGTCCGCGGAATCTCCCTGGTCGGCCCGGTTGCTCGTGATCTCGGCCGCGGTGCTCTGGAGTCTAAGCGGGGTCGTGCTCAAGTCGCCGGCGTTCGCCGACCTGCCCGCCGAGAGTCGAGGGCCGGTCGTCGCCGGCCTGCGGGCTGTGTTCGCGGCATTGGTCCTGTTGCCGATGGTGCGGCCGCGTGCCGTGCGCTGGCATCGCGGACTGATCCCGATGACCTTCTGCTTCGCGGCGATGAGCATCCTGTTCATTTCGGCGCTGATGCAGACGACCGCCGCGGCGACCATCTTTCTGCAATACACGAGCGTCGTCTGGGCCTGCCTGCTGGGCTGGCTGATTCTGAAGGAGCGGCCAGGACGACACGACGCCGTCGCCCTCGCCTGCGTCGCCGCCGGCATCGGAATCATCCTTGCGCATGATCTCGGCTCACCGCTCGGCAACGCTCTGGCACTCGGCAGCGGCGTGGCTTACGCCGGCGTCGTGATCAGCCTGCGGGCCTTGCGCGATCAGGATCCGTACTGGCTGTCGTTCCTGAATCAGGCCGTCTGCGCCGTCATCATCCTGCCGTGGTTGCTGTTCGGTCCGCTGAACCTGACGCTCGTTCAGATCGCTCTGATCGCGTTTCTGGGGGCCGTTCAGCTCGCCCTGCCCTACGTGCTGTTCGCCATCGGCATCAAACGAGTGCCCGCCGGCGAGGCCTCGCTGCTGCTGCTGGTCGAGCCGGTGTTGAACCCCGTGTGGGTGCTGCTGGTGTGGGGCGAGCCGACCGCGTGGACGACCTGGGCGGGCGGCGCGATCATTCTCGGCGGTCTGTGCGTGCGGCTTTTCCTCGCGGGCGGCGGGCGGCATCGGCCGGTTGCCGAGACCGACGCACCCAGACCTTCTTCCGACGCGGCTCCGCGATCACTACCTGCACGTCCATGACGTTCGTGTGCGTCGGCCCGGTCTTGATCAGCCCGCCGGTCGCCTCGAAATACCAGTAACTGTCGTGCCCCGAGAGAAAGTCTCGCGGCGACAGCCGTTTGCGACGGCCTTCCGCCAGGATGACGGCGTCGACGAACGCACCGGCCGCGTCGGTAGGACCGTCTTCGCCATCGGTGCCGCCCGACAGCACGATGAGGCCTTCGTTCCGCTCGTTCCACAGCCGCTCGGCCGCGGCCAGAACAATCTCCTGATTCCGTCCGCCTTTGCCGGGATGCGTGGCTCCCGCGAGTCGCACCGTCGTCTCGCCGCCGCCGATCATGCAGAACGGTCGCGACGTTCGGCGACGGGCGTCGAGCGCCGCTTCGGCCAGCGTTCGCCCCCAGTCGGCCGCTTCGCCGGCGTTCTCGGAGCCGACGTCCTTAACGTCGTAGCCGCGGCGTCGGGCCTCGGCGACGGCGGCCGCGACGGCGGTCCGATTGCTGCCGATGACGACGGTGGGTGGTGTGGTGTCTGGTGTCTGGTGTCTGGTGGTTTGGTGGGAACTATCAGCCTCCGACCTCAACCGCTGCCGGACGGTTTCGGGGACTTCGTCGGGGTGCAGATACCGTTCGAGCACCGCAACGGCATCGCTCGGCGTGGACGGATCAGGCACCGTCGGACCGGATGCAATCAAATCGAGCGGGTCACCGATGATGTCGCTGATGACGAGCGCCACCACGCGCCCGGCATGACACGCCGCGGCCAATCGCCCGCCCTTCACGGCCGAAAGCTGCTTGCGGACGGTGTTCAATTCCTGAATCGTCGCGCCGGCGGCCGTCAGCTTGCGTGTGATCTGAAGCTTGTCGTCGAGCGTCACCGGATCGGCCGGTGCCGTCAGCAATGCGCTGCCGCCGCCGGAAATCAGGACGATGCAGAGATCCTCCTGATTGAGATCTGCGATGAGCTCAAGGATCGAGCGCGTTCCGGTGACGGCGGCTTCCGTCGGCTCGTTCACACCCGCGGGGCGAGCGGCGTGAAGCGTGATCTTCTTTAGCGGACGAACGCAATCGGCAGGAACGTTCACCCAACCGGTCACGCGATCGAGCAGAGCCGAGCCGAGCGCCGCTTCGACGCCTTCCGCCATCCCCGCCCCGGCCTTGCCGGCCCCGACCACGACGATCCGGCCAAGCCCGTTCAACTCGATCGACTCGCCGGCGATCGTCAGCACGTCGCCAGCGACGGAGATCGCGTTCTGTACAAGGCGTTTCGAGTCGACGGCGTCGACGGCAGCCTGCCAGATCGTGCGGGCATCTTCACGAAGCTTCGTCATGGAACGATGATCTCGGCGAATTATCAGAGCCGCGACCGTCAGGGAGCGTTCATCGGCTCGGACTCGCCGGCAAGCGCTCCCTGACGGTCGCGGCTCTGAAGGTTGTAGCAATCACGAACGGCGTTCGCTAACCCAGGCCCAGTTCATTCGTCAGAATGCGGAGAAACGGTTCAACATCGGTGACCAGGCCGATCGTCTGGAACGAACCGCGGTCGGCGAGCTTGATGACCGTCGCCGGGTTGATGTCGACGCACACCACCTTGACCCGCGCGGGCAGCAGGTTGCCGACGGCAATCGAGTGCAGCGTCGTGGCGATCATCAGGGCCAGCGTGACGCCTTCGATCATCTCGCGCATCCGCTGCTGGGCCTCGATGGCGTCGGTGACGACGTCAGGCAGCGGCCCGTCGTCGCGAATGCTGCCGGCGAGCAGGTACGGAACGTCACGGTGGACGCACTCGTACATGATGCCGCTCGTCAGCACGCCCTGTTCGACCGCCTGCCGGATGCCTCCCAAGCGGCGAATGCGGTTGATGCTTCGCAAATGGTGCTCGTGGCCTTCCTCGATGCTGCCGCCGTGCTTCATCGAGATGCCGAGGCTCGTTTCGAAGAAGTGTTGTTCGATGTCGTGTGTGGCGAGCGCGTTGCCGGCGAACAGCAGGTTGACGTAACCGTTGCGAATGAGCGCCGACAAGTGGTCGCGACTGCCGGTGTGAACGATCGCCGGCCCGCCGACGACGAGAATCTTGCCGGTGCCGTCCTTCGCACGTCGCATCTCAGCGGCGATCTCGCGGACCGTGACATGCTTGGGCTTCTCGCTACTGACGGCGCTGTTCATGAAGCCGAACGCGCCGCTGGCCTCGCGATCGCGGCCGATCGGTTTGACCCGCACACCGCCCCGGCCGACGACGATCCGATCGCCGACATGCACGTCGATCATCGGCACGCATTCGGCGAGGCGAGTTTCCGCAACGTAGCGAATGCCGCAATCCATCTCCTGCCGGACGAGCGGAATCCAGTGCCCGTCCACGCGGATCTCGGTGTCTTCGTTCGTCGTCGAGTAAAAGTCTTCGGGAAACGCGCCGTTGATGTCGGCTTCGACCAGTCGGCAGTCTCCCTGGCGCACCGGCACCGCACCGTGTTGCCCGATTTCGTTCAGGATCGTTTCGAGCTGCGACTCGCTGTCGGCCTCGACCAGCAGCCGGGCGTAACTCGGGTCGATTCGACGATTGCCGACGCGAACTTCCCGGATGTCGAACCGGCCGTTGAGCGCCGCGATTTCGTCGAGGATCTTGGGAAGCAACAGGCTGTCGATGATGTGGCCGGCGACCTCGACTTCTTCGCTGAAGGAGCTTCGATTCGACGTTTCGGTCATGGCGTGCCCTCCCGGCAGAGACCCAGTACGGCAGAGATCAGAGCAACCGGCAACCACCGTGAGTCTTCTCACAAGACCCCCCTCTCCCTGGGGAGAGGGGCTGGGGGTGAGGGGAGCCGCTTGGCGAGGGTCGCGGAAACTCACCGAAGGGATGACGCTTCGGACACTTGCAATTCACCGGCGAACGCACAAAACCTCCCCTCACCCCTCACCCCTGACCGCTCTCCCCAAGGAGAGGGGGACCGACGTCATTCTCTATCGAGAAATGCTCGTCGGTCCGATTTGTTGGACCAGCCTGCCTACCACACCATCACCAGTCCGTCGAGGGCGTAGATCCGTCGGTAGATCGCGAGCACCTGGTTGGCATCGGCGACACGCGGTTCGATCGTCACGCACATATGACGTCCGCCCGCAGTGCGCCGCACGTTGAGTGCCGGTTCATGCTCTTCTGAAATTTCCTGTCGGATGGCGTCCATGACGCGCGCCGCAAGCAGCGCGTCGCTTTCGCCGATCACCTTGAACATGTAATCGCACGGAAATGCGTGCGTCGACTCGAGGAGTTCAACGCTGGGGAGGTCTGGCACGGAACGGGCCTCTCACGACAAGGAACGGCACCTCATGTGGTCATCGCGACCGCGAACGAACCGGGCGACGCCAACCGCCGTCGCGGATGGAGCACCGCAAACATTCTACGCTGGCCGATCGCGGCGGAGAGGGGGCTGCCAAGATCGCCGGCATTGTCCTGGACACTGTTTTACGACGGGAAGGTGACGCTCCTGCCGAACCGCACGGTCTACCGGAGTTGTCGGCGCCGTTCGCGTGCCCCGCGATCGCACGGGTCGCCATCAGAGCCGCGACCGTCAGGGAG
>JBAQZJ010000220.1:0-5003 GCA_049790855.1 Planctomycetaceae bacterium
GCCTCTCCCCGTCCCCCGCTCCCGTCTCGTTCGCTGGAAACTCACATCGAAACCCGCTAAACTCTCCTCCTTCCGAAGAAAATCCGTTTCGTAAGCGATCAGGACGTATGCCCAATTCACCCAGCGCGAAAAAGGCTCTGCGGAAGAGCCTCAAGAAGCGGGAGTTGAACCGACCCCAGCGGAGCGCCCTGCGGACCGCCGTAAAGAAGGTTCGCAAGGCCGTCGAAGCCCAGGACGAAACCGCTGCGAAGGACGCCTTTCGCGTCGCCGTCAAACGGCTCGACCAGTCGGCCGATAAAGACCTGATCCACAAGAACACCGCTGCCCGCACCAAGAGCCGGTTGTCGGCACTGCTCAAAAAGACGTTCAACGCCGACAAGGCTGCCCAGCCTGCCGGTTGATCGACATCGTCGCTGCCAATGCAAAGAAGCCCTGCGGCCTGCAGGGCTTCTTTCATGCGCCGCGATCGAACGACGTCGGCGGGATGGCCGGGGCCGCATGCCCCAGTGCGTGAACTGCGCGGTGGTCGCCGGTCGTTGTAAGCGCCCTCTGCGCGCCCGACTGGGGCATCCGCATTCGCTGCTGCCCCAGCCACCCCGGTTTGCTCATGTCGATTTCACGGCTTCGGCGAGCTGCGCGATCGTTTCTCGCAGCCGTTCGTCGCTGTCGAAGGTCATACCGAGCCGTCGCAATTTGCCGGTGTCGATCATGTTCTTCGGCGACGTTCGCTCGCCGCGAATCGTCGCCTCGCTGCCGGAGATCTCCTGCGCGAGCGTCGCGACTTCGTGTTCCGAAACGTACCGGTCGCAGCAGTTGAACGCCTGGCCGGCGATTTTCTCGTCCGGCGCCGTCAGCAACAGCTCGGCGGCCCGTGCGACATCGCCGGCATGAACTTCCTTGCCGCCACGACGGCAGGAGACCGTTCCGCCGCGCACGACCTGCCGGACGAGGTCGAACCACTTGCTCATGCGGGCCGGCCGCGCCAGCCCGTAGATCCCGCAGGGGCGCAGCGCACAGATCGGGTAGCCCTCGCCGAGGCCGTAGGAATAGACGAACTGCTCGATCGCGGCCTTGTGCGCCCCGTAATGGCTCGTCGCCCAAGTGGGATGCGTTTCGTCAAGCGGCCGGTCGGGCAGAATCTTCTCGTGGACGGCACACGTCGAGATGAAGACGAACCGCCCGACGCCGGCTGTTCGTGCCGCTTCGATCAGCCGCAGTGTTCCGACCAAGTTCGTTTCAACGAACGTGGCGACGTCGCCCTCCGCCCCGCGAAATCCCGCTCCCGGCCGATCGAGCGCCGCATGGACGACCGCGTCGCACCCGTCGACGAGATCGCGAAACGACTCCGGCTCACGCAGCGAGCCGGTCACCCATTCGATGCGATTTCCGACGTCGTCGAACCCGCTGCGATCGCTCGTCGGGCGGATGAGACATCGCAGATCGTGCCCCGCTTCGGCGAGTTGACGAACGAGGTAATGCCCGAGGAACCCGGTGCCTCCCGTGAGTGCGATGGTCATGGATCAGAATGTTCCAAGGAGCGGAGTGGGGCCTCACAGGGGCGGGGTCTCTTATTCCGCCAAGACAAGGTACCACGTGGCACCGCTGATCGCCCAATTGAACAGAGCGGCGACGCCCAGCAGCAGGCCCGCAAGTCCAAAGGCGACGGGGCGGTGCGATCGTCGAGCCAGCATCATCGCCCGGACACCGAACGCCGCACCGACGAACGCAATCACCTGCATCATCGCCGGAACCACGAGAACCGCCAACGTAATTCCTGGAACATCCACCAGGACATTCGTGAGGAGGAAAGGCGGTCCGTTATTCGAGAGCATTGCGCCGTACGACGTGACCCCGCCGACGAACATCGATGCCAAGCCCCACTCGAACGCACGTTGGCCGTCGTTCATGGGTGTTTCCGTTCTGTGATGCGTGTTCGCGGCATCAGGTTCAGAGCAACCGCTTTCAGGCGGCTTCACGCCTTCAGTTGCTATGAGACGGGTGCATTCGGGGTGCGTCCGGAAGGAATCGCGGATGAACGCAGATACGACGCGGATCAACACGGATCAGGTGGTTGGAGCTCATCCGCGGCCATCTGCGTCCCATCCGCGTGCATCCGCGATCGCTTACGAACCGTCAGCGGGATTCGAAGGCGGAAGGAACGGTCCGCCCACCGGCAGGCTGACGCCTGCCGCTCGCCTGGCGTAGTTCGATGGCGGGCCGAGGCCCATCCTACTGCGGCACCGGGTCGTTTTTGCCGATCGGCTCGCCTTCCCAAAAGTACGTGCCGTCCTTTTCTTCCAGCAGGCGGACTTTGCCGTCGCCGAGAGGTTCGGCGTTTCCCTTCGGCAGCCACCGGGCGAGCTGCTGTTTCACGTCGGCGTGCTCGTCGTCACCGGCGAGGTTCGTCCATTCGTGCGGGTCGGCCTGCATGTCGTACAGCTCTTCGCTGCCGTCGGCGTAGCGGATGTAACGCCAGCGGTCGGTGCGAATGCCATGGTTGTTGGGACCGTGCGTTGTGATCGCCGGCTGTTCCCGCGGCGTCGCGGCATCCGTCAATTGCGGCACAAGGCTCCGGCCTTCCAGGCCGTCTTGTGCAGGCAGACCGCACAGCTCGATGAGCGTCGGATACAAGTCGAGCAACTCGGCCGGCTGGTCGCACTTCGCTCCGGCGACGATCTCCGGCCCCGCGAAGATCAGCGGCACCCGCGTGCTGCGGTCCCAAAGCGTGTTCTTGCCGGTGATGCCCTTCTCGCCAAGATGCCAACCGTGGTCCGACCAGAGCACGACCACGGTGTCGTCGGCATGACCGGACGCATCGAGCGCATCGGCCACGCGGCCGACCATCGCATCGGCGAAGCTGACGCTCGCGAGATACGACCGCACCAGCGGCTGCCACTCGTCGGCGTCTTTCGCCCACGCCAGCCGCGGCTCCGGCAGCTTCCAGTGCAGGTACCAGGCGAACGGCGGCACGTCGTCGCGGTCATCGGCCTTCACGGCCGGCAGAATCGAATCGTCGTCGGGGTAGAGGTCGAACCATTTTTGCGGCGCGTAGCACGGCACGTGCGGGTGCCGGATGCCGACGCACAGCATCCACGGCTTGTCCTGCGGCGGCTTCTTCAGCCAGTCGACGGCGAAGGACGCGACGTCGTAATCGAAGCAGTCTTCGTCCCGCTCGGGAAAGACGCCCCAGTCCATCGCGGGATGATCGGCCGGCGTGTCGACGAACTTTCGTTTCGGACGTTTTCCTGGACCGCCGCGCGGTCCCCATTCGGTGAATTCGACGCCCGGTTTCCGTTCCTTCGGCGGCGGATAGGCATCGTGAAAGATCTTGCCGGTCGTCGCGACGTGATAGCCGTGCCGCATGAAGTATTGCGGCAGCGTGACGACGTCCTTCCAGCGATCATCGTTCCGAAACCAGACGTTGAGCGCATAGACGCCTGTCGTGCTGGGACGCAGCCCCGTCAGCAGGCTGGTTCGCGACGGATTGCAGAGCGGCGACTGGCAATGAGCGTTCGTGAAAGTCGTCCCTCGAGCCGCCAGCCTGCTCATCTGCGGCGTCTTGACGAGCGGATGCCCGTCCAGCGGCTCGACCCAGTCGTTGAGGTCGTCGATCGCGAGGAACAGGACGTTGGGACGCGACGGCTCATCCGCCGCGGACGCCGGAGCGATGCACAGGAGTGCGATGAAAAGCGAACGCGGCGTCATGGGATGATCCGAACAGTATTGAAAGGGACCACGGAAGACACGGAAGACACGGAACACACGGAATGAAAGGAAAGGGAAGAGTGAACCACGAAACACACGAATGACACGAAAGCCGTGAAGACAGGCGCCATGCTCCAAGCCTTAATATGAGGAACGCCGAGAGAGGCCGATGATTCCCTTTCGTATGTTTTGTGTGTTTCGTGGTTCCCTCTTTGCGTGTGTTCCGTGTCTTCCGTGGTTTCTTCTCCCGGTTCGCTATTCCGGCTCGGAAAGTTCGCGCCGTGCCCAGCGGAACAGGTTTCGGGTGTCGACGTAACGGGCGTCGGGCGAGGTCGCTCCGAGGACGGCGACGATCAGCCGGCGTTCGGTCGTTGGTTCCCCGTTGCCCCCCGCGGAACACTCCCCCAGCGACACGAGGCAAGCTCCCGCCGCGTCGGTCGTGCCGGTCTTCACGCCGGTGTAACCGGCCGTGCCGAGTAGTTGGTTCGTGTTCTCCCAGCGGATGTTCCGCGTGTAACCGCCCGCGCCCGTCACGGTGCAGCCGTGCAGTCGCGTCGAAACGACTTCGCGGAACAAGTCGTGCTTCAGCGCCGCCCGCGCCAACCGGACGAGATCGGCCGCCGTCGCCCGGTGATCGTCGGCCGATAGGCCGTGCGGGTTGCGGAACGTCGTGCCGACGAGTTCCAGCCGCTTCGCCGCCCGGTTCATCTCGGCGATGAAGTGCTCGACGGAATCGGACGGATCGGCGCCTGTCGGCCACTCGGCGGGCGGGTCAAAGCGCGGTCCGAAGTGCTCGGCGAACGCCGTCGCAGCGTCGTTGCCGCTCGGCAGTAACAGGCCGAAGAGCAATTCCCGCACGCTCAGCCGCTCGCCGGCGCGAATGCCGGCCGTCGAGCCGCGCGTGTCGTCGGCACGCCGGCTGAAGGTGACGACTTCGTCGAGAACCGCCGGATCTTTTGCGGCCAGTTCCAGCACGACCAGCGCCGCCATGATCTTGGTCGTGCTCGCCATGTGGCGCGGTTCGTCGCCGTTGTGGTTCCACAGGATCTCACCCGTTTCCGCATCGCCGATCGCCCATGCGCCGCAGGTGACGAAGGGAGGAGCGCCAAGGTCGGCGGCGGGAAGAACCGGCAGCGCCGCCGCTTCGGAGGCGATCGCCGCCGGGGCGGGAACCGGTTCGTCGTCGCTGACGATCGGGCCGAGCGCCTTCCATGTTTCAGGACCGACAATTCCCGTCACTTCCAGTTCATGCTCGCGCTGAAACCGTTCGACGGCCGACTTCGTCACCGGGCCGAAGT
>JBAQZJ010000221.1:0-4425 GCA_049790855.1 Planctomycetaceae bacterium
CTCCCTGACGGTCGCGGCTCTGATGATTGCACCGGCGAGCGAATGAGCGTTGCCGGGAACGGGCTTGGCTGCGACCGGTCGGTCTGGAAAACGGCAGGGCGGGGCGGTTACACTCCCGTCACCGATCGACGCTCGCCTGCGCGTTTCGGACGTTCTTCCGAACCCGCCGGCGAACGCAATCTCCATCCGACGGCCTATCCTTCGTCCTCCACTCCTGAACCGCACGACCTACCGGGAGATCGACCTCGATGAGCGACGCGACAGTCTCTTCCGCGCCCAAGCACCGCACGGCGATCTTCCTGGCCAGCTTCCTGACGCTCATCGCGGCAGGCATGGGGTTCGCCATTCGCGGCGGCGCGCTCGCCCAATGGGCCGAGACGTTCGGATTCACCAAAACCGAACTCGGCATCATCACCGGCGGCGGCCTTTGGTTCTTTGGCGTGGTCATCATGGCGGCGAGCCTGATCACCGATCGCCTCGGCTACAAGTCGATTCTGATGCTCGCTTTCGCGGCCCACGTCGTCTCGGCTCTCATCACGGTGGCGGCAACGCCCGTCTACGAGCATTTTGGCCAGCAAGCGACCTTCTGGTGTCTGAACCTTGGGATGTGGCTGTTCGCGATCGGAAACGGCCTCTGCGAAGCCGTCATCAACCCGCTCGTCGCCACCCTCTATCCGCGACGGAAGACGCACTACCTCAACATCCTTCACGCCGGCTGGCCGGCGGGAATGATTTTGGGTGCCGTGATGGCCCTGATGTTCCAGGGCGAGGAAGCTTCCGTCGCGTCGCTGCGGTGGGAAATCCCGATGCTCTTTTATCTCGTGCCGACGCTGATCTACGGCGTCATTGCATTCAAAGAGCATTTCCCGATCTCCGAAGCGCGGGCCGCCGGCATCACATTCGGCCGGATGCTCGTCGAATTCGCTAGCCCGCTACTGCTGTTCCTGCTGCTTCTCCAGGCATGCGTCGGCTATGTCGAGTTGGGAACCGACAGCTGGATCGCGAGCATCACGAACGAGATCACGAAGGTCGCGAGCGAAGACGGGAAAGGGCAGGGAATGTACCTGTTCATCTGGGCCAGCTCGATCATGTTCGTGCTGCGGTTCTTCGCCGGGCCGATCGTCGAGAAGATCAACCCGCTCGGGCTGCTGTTCGTCAGCGCCTGCCTGGGCTGTCTCGGTCTGTTGCTCATCGGCTGGAACGCCGTGCAGGGGGCTGCCGAGAACGTCGTCATGGCGACTTGGGCGGCGGTGACGATTTATGCCCTCGGGAAGACCTTCTTCTGGCCGACGATGCTCGGCGTCGTGGGTGAACGCTTCCCGAAGGGCGGGGCGCTGACGATGGGCGCGGTCGGCGGCATCGGCATGCTCTCGGCGGGACTGCTCGGCGGCCCCGGCATCGGCTATAAACAGGACTACTTCGCCTCACAGTATCTCGACAAAACGCTGGCGGCGTCCGACACCTACGAACGATATGCCGCCGGCAAACAGAACCGCTTCCTCTTCTTCCCGGCGATCCGCGGGCTTGACGGTTCGAAAGTCGCCGTGCTGCGTGACCCGGAAGGGCCGGGCACGGAACTGGAACGGTCGGTCGTCCTCCTCGAAGAGCAGGGACGAACCAACAAGGATATTGCACAACTCGCCCGATGGTGGGAGACGGCCGAGGAGCATGCCGAGTCCGACGAACCGCCGGTCGCCGAGTCGGTGAACTACGGCGGCGGCATGGCGCTCATCTACACCGCCGCCGTCCCGGCGTTCATGGCGTTCGGCTACCTGATTCTCGTCATCTACTTCCGCGCCAAGGGCGGCTACAAGCAGGTGCATATCGACGGTACCGACCCGGTCACGAAAGACCACGGCGAAGAATACACCGGCGGCGTCGAGGCGCCGGTCCAGGCGTGAGATGGGATGTGGGAATTGGGATATGGGATGTGGAATTTCGCAGGCCCACATCCCACATCCCATCTCCCTCACACCTTCGCGATCCGCTTGTATTTCGCCTGCGACAGGCAGAACACGCCGTAGGCGACGAAGCCGGCGGCGACGACGGCGAGCAGGGTCTGCCCGTAGGGCTGAGACGCGACGACGTTGAACGAATCGCCGAGACCCTTGACCTGGCCGGCGTTCGTGCGCCAGCCGGCGAGCGCGAGGAACAGTCCGATCAGGCAGAACGTCAAGCCGCGAGCCGCCATGCCGAACCGTCCGACGGGCTTCGCCCAGTCGCGTTCGGCGGCGCTCATTTCGGTGGACTCGTACTCGTGCATGAAGTCGGCGGTATACGCCTTCCAGAAGTGGACGACGCCGACGCCGAATACGATCAATCCGGCCACGGCGACGATCACCCATCCGCCGGGCCATGCCATCACCGTCGCGGCCGCCTGTTGATCTTCCGAGCCGCTGCCACCGGCCGAACCGCCGCGGATCGCCGCCAGTCCCGCCGCGACGGCCAGTCCGAAATAGGCGACCGCGCTCAGGGCGTAGCCGGTCCGAATGAAGACACCTTTCCACGTGCGTCCCTTGTGCTCGGTGTCCCACCAGGCTTGGACGATTCGCCAGGCGACGTAGCAAAACAGTCCGATCGCCACGAGGCCCAGCAGCAATCGACCGAACGGCGCGTCGCGAATCGCGGCGAGGGCGTCTTTCGTGTCCGGCGTGCGTGCCGCGGTGAAAGCCGCCTGAATCGCCAGCACGCCGACCAGCGCGTAGACGATTCCCTGGGCGAGATAGCCGACGCGGGCGACGTACTCGACCCACCACGAGCCGGGTTCGATTCCCTGCCGCAACGGTGCGAAGAAGCGACGGCGAATCTCGGCGGCGGACGTCATGATGTCTGGGGATTCGCGGAGTGAATTCGGACCAGCTCTATGCGACGAAAGCGGAAACATGCCGTTTCCGCTTTCGGCCCCTATAGTCTCGGTAAAGAGTCGACGGCATGGAACCGGGAAAGAACCGAGATCGAGCGATGGCCGTATCAACGCAACACGACGTCAAACCGCCGCGGCCGGTCGTCGCAGGACTCGGTCTGGTTGTGCTCGACGAACAGATGTTCGTCCAAGCGCATCCCGCCGTCGATGCGAAAGTCTTCGCCGACGGGTGTCGCATGCAGGTCGGCGGACCGGCGCCGACGGCGCTCGCGCAGTTGCAGCGTTTCGGCGTCGGGACGAAGGTTCTCGGCGCCTGGGCGACCGATGCCGCAGGTCGGGCGATCGAGGACGGACTGTCGGCGGCCGGCATCAGTTTCGACGCGACTTCGTGTCGCACGGCGAACGCGACCGGCGCGGCGCACGTCTGGGTCGAGTCGACGACCGGTCGCCGCACGGTCGTTTCGTATCCGCCGGACGGCCGACCCGAACCGTCCTCGGCCGCGGAATTCGCTCGGTCGGCCCGCCTACTGCATCTCGACGGTTGGGGTGGCGACGCGGCGATCGCCGCCGCGGAAGCGACGCGGTCGCAGGGCGGAGTGATCACGTTCGACAGCGGTTCCGTGAAGCCGTCGACCGAGCGACTCTTGCGGCTCGCGAACGTCGTGAATGCACCATTGCGGTTCCTCAACGATTTCTGCGGAACGCGCGATCCTGAAGCCGGTGCGAAAACATTGCTCGGGCTTGGTCCGCGGCTCGTCACCGTGACCGACGGCGAGCAGGGCGCCGGCGTCTACACGCAGGACGTGGCCCGTTGGCAACCGGCGTTTCAGGTGCGGCCGGTCGACACCTGCGGGGCCGGGGACGTCTTCTGCGGCGGCCTGATCTTTTCCGTCCTCGCCGGCTACGAGCCGGAAGCGACGCTGCTGTTCGCGATGGCGACGGCGACGCTCAAGATTTCGCGCCCCGGCAATCGGGAAGCACTTGCCGGCTACGACGAAGTCGTGTCGTTCCTCGAGTCCCGTAGGATGGGTCAAGCGAACGAACGGCGTCCGTCCTCCGTTTGAGGCGAGTGAGCGCCGGCCCACCAGCGGACGCCCATCGCCGGGGTCGGTGGGCCGGCGTTCATTCACGTCGATGGATCAAGTGAAAGCGTTCTCTTCACTTGGCCCACCCTACTGGCTCGAATCGTCATGACGCATGGCACGCTTTGAGCCGTTCGGAAGTCATCGCGGATGAACGCAGATGATTCGCAGATGATTCGCAGATGACGCAGATCATCCAGGGAAGAACGACCGGACGAAGGGAAGCGGCGACATAAGTTCATTCGACCCGGGTCATTCACCATCTGCGTTCATCCGCCTTCATCCGCGTCCATCCGCGATCGGTTCCGATCGCTTCAAACGAGTCTTGTAGTCCCGTAGGGTGGGTCAAGCGAACGAACGGCGTCCGTCCTCCGTTTGAGGCGAGTGAGCGCCGGCCCATCAGCGGACGCCTCTCGACGGGGCCGATGGGCCGGCGTTCATTCACGTCGATGGATCAAGTGAAAGCGTTCTCTTCACTTG
>JBAQZJ010000222.1:0-3029 GCA_049790855.1 Planctomycetaceae bacterium
CTCCCTGACGGTCGCGGCTCTGATCGGGGCGTCGTCGCAAGCAGGAGCCGTGGGACCAGGCCCGCACCGGCAGGCTGACGCCTGCCGCTCGCCTTGGCGAAGGGCGACGATGGACGGCAGAATGCCCCTATGTTCTGTGCCGCCAATTACCGTGCCGTCTGCGACCGCGTGGTCGCCGCCTGCGCGCGGTCGAACCGCGCGGTGTCGGATGTGCGATTGGTGGCGGTGACGAAGTACGCCCCGATCGAGGCGGTGCGGGAGTTGATCGGTCTCGGCCACCGCGATCTCGGCGAGAGCCGCCCGCAGCAGTTGTTGGAACGCTCGGCGCAGCTGCCCGGCGACGTGAACTGGCATCTGATCGGCACGCTGCAGCGGAACAAGGCCCGCAAGCTGCTGCCGGCGGCGGCGATGATTCATTCGGTGGATGGGCTGCGGCTGCTCGAAACGCTCGACCGGCTGGCGGAGGAGTTGTCACTGCATCCGCGGCTGCTGCTGGAAGTGAACGTGTCGGGCGAGGCGAGCAAGCACGGGTTCGGTCCCGAAGATCTGCGTGCCGTGTGGCCGCAAATCGCTGCTTTCGAGCGGCTCGACGTCGCGGGACTGATGACGATGGCCCCGTTCAGCGACGACCCGGAAACCGCCCGCCCGCACTTTCGGGCTTTGCGAGAACTCCGCGACGAACTGGCTGCGAAGGGGCCGAATCCATTGACGGAACTCAGCATGGGGATGAGCGGCGACTTTGAAGTGGCGATCGAAGAAGGGGCGACGTGTGTGCGAATCGGGAGTTTGTTGTTTGACGAGTGAAGGCCGCGGTGATGTGTCGTCTGTTGATTCCATACTGGATCGAGCCTGGAAATCCTCGCGGGCCGCTCGGCTTCGGCGTGACCGCTTACTCACTCGGCGACGCGATCGAGATCATTCACAAATGCGGATTCGGGAACTGGCTCCCGAACGACGTTTCTTTGGTCAAGGTCATCGAGAATGTTCGAGTCGATGACCTCGAACACGAACACGTTCGCCAACACATGGGGCCGATTGTCGTCCGCGGTTTGTGGTACCCGTTTTCGTATTTCGGACCACTCGACTGGTGAACTCCTCCCTGTGACACGTCCTGACGAAGGAAGGACGTGGCGTAGCGCGATCGACCACGCCCTTGCAGGGCATGCCACCGGACAAGAAGACATGCTCGAACTGACAACCAACGCGGACGGCGTCGTGCTGCCGGTTCACGCGAAACCGAAATCGAGCCGCAACGGCGTGGTCGGTGTTCATGCCGGGCGGTTGAAGGTCGCGGTGACGGCGGCGCCGGAGAAGGGCAAGGCGAACGCCGCGGTGCTCGAGGTGCTGGCAAAGGGGCTCGGTCTGAAGCGGTCGCAGCTTTCGCTTGTGGCGGGCGAGACCGATCCTCGCAAGACGGTGCTCGTCACGGGCATCGACGCCGCCGATGTTCGACAACGCATCGCCACGGCGCTCGATTAGCCGTCAGCCTCGGCCGACGATCGTCGGGCCAGCCCGACGGCTAGCACTTCATGCACGTTTGCGGGGCTTGAATCGCGGGGCGTATACTGCCCGTCGCGTTTGACGAAAACTACGAGCCACGCACGAAGGATCGCGATGATGCTGCGTCACCTTGCTCTGTGGGCCGTTCTGGCGGGAACGGCCGTGCCGGCGGCCGCCGCCGATCCCTGCTGGCCGCAATGGCGCGGTCCGCATCGCGACGGCAAAGCCGTCGGCCAGGCGATTCGCACCGACTGGGAGGCGAATCCGCCGCAGCAGCTCTGGAAGCTCGAAGGCATCGGCGACGGCTTCGCGAGCGTGGCGATCGTCGGCGAGATGCTGTACACGACGGGCAACGTGAAGGAAGGCCAGGCCGTCACCGCGGTCGACCTGAAATCGCGAAAGATCGTCTGGCAGACGCCGATCACCGACGGCGTTCCCAAGCACGGTTATCCCGGCTCCCGCTGCACGCCCACCGTCGACGGCGACCGGTTGTACGTCGTCTCGTCGAACGGCGGCGTCGCCTGTCTCGATGTGACGAGCGGCGAAGTCGTCTGGAGCAAGACCTTCCAAAGCGAATACGGCAGCGGTGAGCAGTCGTGGGGCTACGGCGAATCTCCGCTGATCGACGGCGAAGTCGTCGTCGTCACGCCCGGCGGGTCGAAGGCGCTGATGGTGGCGCTCGACAAGTCCACCGGCAAGGAACTCTGGCGGACGCCCTACGGCAACCTCGGCGAGGCCGGCAAGAAAGAGGCGGGATACTCCAGCGCGGTCGTCAGCCATGCCGGCGGCGTCAAGCAGTACGTCCAGTTGACTGGCAAGGGCGCGATCGGCGTGCAGGCGGCCGACGGCAAGCTGCTGTGGAGCTACAACAAGGTCGCCAACGGCGTCGCCGTCATTCCCACGCCCGTCGTCAAGGACGACTACGTGTTCGTGTCGTCAGGCTACGGCACCGGAGCGGCCTTGCTCAAGTTGACGAAGGCCGGCAACGGCGTGAAGGCCGAGGAGGTCTACTTCCTCAAGGCGAACGATTTCCAGAACCATCACGGGCAGATGATTCTGCACGAAGGGCACATTTACGCCGGCCGCGGCCACAACAAGGGCTTCCCCGTCTGTCTCGAACTCGAGTCGGGCAAGGTCGTCTGGGGCGACGGCGAACGCGGTCCGGGCGGCGGCTCGGCGGCGGTGACGTTCGTCGACGGTCACCTTGTGTTCCGCTACCAGGACGGCGTCGTCGCCCTGATCGAAGCGACGCCTGAGGAGTACCGCCTCAAGGGCACCTTCACGCCCGAGTTCACCGAAGGCGAGAACTGGGCGCACCCGGTCATTTGCAACGGCAAACTCTACCTGCGCCAGAAAGGCCGCCTGATGTGCTTCGACGTGGCGGGGTAGCAGGGAGGGAGGAAAATCGAAATCCGAAGCACGAAATTCGAAGGACCGAAACGCGCTTCCGTTGAAGCCGTTTCGGTCCTTCGAATTTCGTGCTTCGAGTTTCCCCCTGCGATAAACATCAGAGCCGCGACCGTCAGGGA
>JBAQZJ010000223.1:0-11892 GCA_049790855.1 Planctomycetaceae bacterium
ACCTACCACCTACCTCAACGGCTGCCGCGGAGCCGCGGGTCGGAGGCGTCTCGCAGGGCTTCGCCGGCGAGGTTGTACGCCAGGATCGTCACGAAGATCGCCAGTCCCGGCAGATAGATCAGCCAGGGGGCGACGCTCGTCGCGCGGCCTTCGGCGAGGATGCCGCCCCAGCTCGGTGTGGGAATCGTGATTCCCAGACCGAGAAACGACAGGGCACTCTCGGTGAGAATCGCCCCCGCGATGCCGAACGTCGCGGCGACGAGCACCGGGGCGATCGCGTTCGGCAGCACATGGCGGAAGATGAGCCGCGGCGCGGAATAGCCGAGCGCCCGCCCGGCGAGCACGAACTCCTGATCGGCCAGCCGAAGGAACTCGCCTCGGACCAGCCGCGCCACGCCGGTCCAACCCGTCAGCCCGATGACGACCATGATGTTCATCAGGCTCGGGCCGATGAAAGCGACGATCGTCAGGATCAGAAAGAACGTCGGGAACACGATCACGATCTCGATCACCCGCGAGATCAGCATGTCGGCCCAGCCGCGAAAGAACCCGGCGATCGAACCGACGACGACGCCGATCGCGATGTAGATGCCGACCGCGACAAGCCCGACGCTCAGACTGATGCGCCCACCCCACAGCATCCGACTCAGGACGTCGCGGCCCGTCTTGTCCGTTCCCAACCAGTGAGGGCCGTCCCAAGTCGACTTACGCTTGGCCGGCCTCTCACCGAGCAGTTCAGGCGGTGCGTATTTTCGATCCTGGTCGATCTCGTCGAATCCATAGGCGATCGGTGGCCAGATCACCGATTCGTACAACACAGGAGCGTCGGAATTACCGGCCTCGGCCGCGAGAACGCCCTGCTTGTAAAGCGTGCGGTCATTTCTCGCGGGAACGAGGAAATGCCACAGCAACCCCGCGGCGACGGGCAGCCCCAACAGGCATGCCGTCGCCAGGCGACGCGACGTTCGCCCCCACGTTCGCCGAACGATCGCCTTGGTCAGCAGCAGCACCAGCAGGATCGCGTTCGCGACGAGAAAACCGACGGCGAGTCCATGCAGTGTCGCCGTGACGGGAAAGTGCCAGTGCCCGACAAAGCCGACGCGCCGAGCGGAGAACTCGCCGAGTCGCGAGCGAAGCGCGGCGACTTCGTCGGGCAGCAGCCCGTCTGCCATTGCGCTCGACAGTTCGGCTTTGAACTCCGCGATGTCGGTCGCCGTTTCGGGAACGACTTCGGCGGTCATGTCGTCCAGCCGTTGCTCCGTCAGCCGCAGCAGCGACTCGCGTTTCGCTTCCGACGGTTCCGACGACAGTCGCGGCAACAGAACGCGAACCGTCCGGTAGGCTTCGGAATAGAAGAACCGATTGGCTCCGCGATAGGCGAGAGGGCGATCGTTGGCCAGAAACGGCGCGAAAACGCTCGCCGTGACGAGCAGCAGAATGAGGGCCGCGGCGACGACGGCCGTCGGTCGCTTTCGATATTCGCGCCAGACGAGCGCCCACTGGCTTTCCTGCGACAAGGGATCGGTCGTCAGGAGTTCCCGCGGCGGCGCATCGACCACGTCGCGCGCCGGCTCGCCAGGCGGTGCCGGGACGAACGTCTCGGGCGCGGCGGCCGTCGCGTCGCGGTTCTGGTTCTCGAACGTCATCGGCGGCCCTCGAGCGAGACCCGCGGATTCACGACGACGTACAGCAGGTCGGAGACCAAAATGCCGGCCAGCGTCAGCAAGGCCGAAACGATCAACGTGGCCATCGCCGCGTCGTACTCGCGCATGAGGACGGCGTGGTAAGCGAGCCGGCCCATGCCCGGAATGTTGAACACATACTCGATGATCACGTTTCCGCCGATCAGGAACGGCAGCACCGTGGCGAACAGCGTGATCACCGGAAACAGGCCGTTCCGCAGGGCGTGAACGAGGATCACACGCGTCTTCGACGCGCCTTTTGCTTCGGCCGTGCGGATGTAGTCCTGCCGCATGACTTCGAGCATGCCCGCCCGCATCTGCCGGCTGAGATAGGCGAGCAGGCCGTACGTCAGGCAGAAGACCGGCAGGACGAGGTGATGGACATAGTCGAGAAACCGCTCGCCCGTCGACATCAGATGGTATCCGTCACTGCGAAGACCGAGGATCGGAAATCTGATCCACGAGTCGGGGCTGCCGAACCAGATCCGCAGCAGGTCGGCGACCCAGAACGACGGCAGGCTGTACAGGACGAACAGACCGATCGTAACCAGCGAGTCGAGCCTCGCCCGTGGATATGCCGCGCTGAAGATGCCGAGCGGCACGGCGATCAGATACGTCAGCACGATCACGATCAAGTTGAGTTGGAGCGTCACCCACAGCGCGGGCAGGAAACGGTCCCAGATCGTCGTGCTCCATTGAAAGTAGATCAGATCGAGCGTGAACAGCCGCTTGAGAAAGTAGCCGAATTGAACCGGCAGCGGCCGATCGAGCGCGTAACGCTCGCGGAACTTTTCGATCGCCTGTTCGGTTCCCCGCTGCGCATCAAGCCCTGCGCCCTGACCCGAGGCCGCGAACTTCAGCGACGCCGGGTCGCCCGGCGCGAGCTTCATGATCAGGAACGACAGCACGATGATTCCCAGCATCGTCGGAACCATCAGCAGCAGCCGTCGAAGCAAATACGTTCCCAAATCGACATCCTCGTTGCGTCGTCAATCGAAGCCGCGACGGCGTTCGGGCGGCTTCCAGTCGATCGCTCTACTGAAGTTCCTTCGGGATGTACCACTCCCGCAGATCGAAGCCGGGCCGCAGGGCGTACAGCTTCACGCCGCGGAACTTCTGGTGGTAGACGACGTGCTCTTTCCGGCTCCAGAGGAAGTCGTAGGGCTGCTCCGAGTCGATCAGCCGATGGAAGCTGTAGAACAGCCGCTTGCGCTCTTCGGGATCGAGGGTGACGCGAATCCGTTCGATCAGTTCGTCGGCCTGCTTGTTGGCGAACCCGACATGGTTGCTGCCGCGAACACCCGGCTTCGCGCCGTCGCTGTGCCAGATCTGGTTCGGATCGCTCTCGGGGCTTGACGCCCAGCTCATCGTGCAGACGTCGAAATCGCGGGCGATGACTTTCTCGAGATAGGCGGCCCATTCGAGTTCCTGCACGTTCACCTTGATGCCCGCCTGCAGGTAGCTCTGCTGCATGACCTCGATCATCGCGCGGACGGTCGGGTTGCCGGGCGGGTAGAGCAGCGTGAACCGGAACGGCTTGCCGTTCTTGTCGAGAATGCCGTCGCCGTCGGTGTCGATCCAGCCGGCCTCGGCGAGCAGGTCGCGGGCGGCCGAACGGTCGGTTCCGATCGACTGGACGGAATGGTCGTAGGCCTTGCCGTAAAAGTATTGCGGCCCCGAAACCAGCACGCCGGCTCCATAGTAGTTCTTCTCAAAGAACTCCTTCTTGTCGAACAGCATCGCGAGCGCGAGCCGCACGCGACGATCCTGGAACATCGGCTTCCGCATGTTCCAGCCGATGTACGAGAACGTCGGAATGACTCCGCCGGCCCGCACGTAGTTCTTCTTGACCCAGTCCTGGCCGGCCAGCTCTTTGAAATACTGCTCGGGCGAGGGACGCCAGAAAAAGTCGATCTCGCCGGCCCGCAGCGCCGCCAGCGCCGTCGGCGAGTCTTCGATGAACTTGATGACGATTCGGTCGAGATAAGCGCCGTGCTCTTTGCTCCAGTAATCTTTGCGACGGGTGAGCGTCAGCCGCTTGTCCTGCTGCGACCATTCCGAGACGACATACGGGCCGTTGCCGATCGGGCTGCGGCCGTAGCGGCGTTCCTCGTTGAAGAACTTGCCGAACTGCTGTCCGTGAACGCTCCAGACGTTCTTGGCATCTTCCTCTTCGGTCGTCAGCCGGTCGAAGACGAGCGACTTGCCCTGCTCTTTCGCGTACTGCTCGAAGACGTGCAGCGGCGGTGCGAACAGGCCGAGACCGGCCGTGAACTCCAGCGCGAGGAAATACTGCTCGCGATATTTCATTCGCACCGTGTGCGCGTCGATGCTTGTGCATTCGACGACGTCGGCGTAATAGCCGCGAAGCGAATCGCCGTCGACGAACGGGTTGTTGATCGTCGCGAACCCGAACTCCAGATCCTTCGCCGTGTAGGGCCGGCCGTCGGACCAGGTCACGTCATCGCGCAGGTAATAGGTGAAGACGGTCTGCCGCTGGACGTCGACGACGTCCTCTTTGACCAGTTTGACTGGTTCGGCGTCCGAATCGGTCAGCGACGTCAGGACGTAGCCGTCCCCTTCCTCTTTCAACTCGCCGTACAGTTCGTCGCCGACGACGATCTCGTACTTTCCGGCCGGCGGTGCGACTTCGAGACGCCCCTGCTCGTCGCTCCAGAAATGGTCGAGCTCGCCTTCGGGAGAGCGAAAGCCGATCCAGCTTTTGCCGGCGGGCTTGCCGGCGGCATCGGTCGTCAGCAACACGACCGGTTGCGGCTCGCCTTTGTCGTTCGCTTTGATTTCGACGTTCAGCTTGGTCGCAGGCTCGCCGCCTTCGAGGGCGATCTTTCGTTCGTGGCCGGGCAACTCCGCGCGAAGTTTGACCGCGTCTTCGACGATCCACTTCGTGGCGACGTGCGGCTCGTACTCGAACGTTTCCGGGTTCTGCCAGAGCAGAGCGTCCTGCGAGTAGGTATTGATGAACTGGCCGTAGGCGCTCGAATCGGTAATCGGATTCAGCGAGTTCGGCTCGGCATCGAGGCGAATCGTGATCGAGCCGCCGACGACGGGTTCGGTCGGCTTGCCCTTAGCGGCCGGATTGTGGACATCGGCCGGCACTTCACCCCCGATGACGAAATCACCGGGGTCGGGTGCGACGCGTGGAACTTCGATCCCGTCGACTTCCGTCATGACGGGGACGTGCGGGACGGTCGGATAACCGACCCAGTTCTTGCCGTCTTCTTCCGCGGGCTTCCAGCCCGCTGGCGCACCCAATTCGACTTCGCCAGACGAGGAACCCGCTGTCTTCGCGGTCTCTTTGCCGTCGGCCGCCTTCGGCTTGCCGCCGAGCGGCGTCGACGACTTCGTACAGCCGGCGGAAAGCATCGACAGCGCGAACAGAGCGACGCAGAGCGACGAGACGCCACGGCGGAACATGCGATGCGGCCTCCTGGTTGCCGGCAGCCCGCCGCCGAGGTCGGCGCGGGTAAGCGATGTCGTGTCGGGTTGAGACGCAGGCGCATTCTGGCACACGACGGCGAACCGGACAACCGACGACAGCACCCCGGCTGCTCGAAGCAGCCGGGGTGCAATCTGAGCCGCGACCGTCAGGGAGCGTTATTCGACGTGGGAGCGCCGACAAACGCTCCCTGACGGTCGCGGCTCTGAAGCTTGTCGGCGTCACTTCACTTCGAGCCATTCGCCGTCGACGTTGACCACGACGTTGCCCAGGGCGAAATACTTCGCGAGCTTCGCGTCGCGGTCGAGCAGCTCGACGTATTCTTTCGAGCCGACGGCGATCTGCCGTTGCGGCTTGTTGTCGGCAGGCTTGAAGGTGCTTTCCTGCCACTGGCCGCCGCGGTTGTAGAAGGTGCGGCTGCCGATGTAACGCACCGCCTGAAGGGCGTCGGCGTTGCGCTTGGTCGGCGTCACGTCTTCGGCATAGCTGTTGATCGCCAGCCCCGCCTGCCGATAGAAGTCGGCCGCATTGCCGCTCTTGAGGGCGTTCTTGCGAGCCTCGCCCGATTCCTTCGCCCCCAGCACCTGCTCGCGGCGGATGTGGGCTTCCATCGGTTCGGCCTCATCGAGTCGCAGCCGTCCGGCGACCGATTGTTGCCCAAAGGCACCGAGATCCAAACCCCGTGGGCCTGCGCCGGCGATGCCGGGTTCAGCGGGCAGACCGCCCAGCGGAATCGGCTGGCCGGGCGGAATCGGGTTCGTGACGTCCGCCGCCTGCGACAACAGGAACGACGTGTAAGGCGTGACGATGCCGTATCGGGTCGCGAGCGCCGTCACCTCTTCAACGAGCTGCTTGTCGGGCGTCGCCTGTCCGCGGAGCGTCGTCAGCAGGTCGTCGACCTTCCGCCCGGCCCACAGCCGCGGCACGAAATCGGCCGTGTCATCCGTCGTGAACTCGGGGAACGTCACTTCATAGGTATAGCTCTTGTCGTGGCCGGTGGCCTTGCCGGACAGCGTGACGGCCTTCGTGCCGAAGCCGCGGTAGCGACCGATGAGCATTACCTGCTCGCCGAGGAACAGGTCGGGAATCGTCGCGGGAAAGACGTCTTCCGTTTCCAGCCCGTCGATCTTGACGACGAGGTCGTTCAGCACGGGGCTGCCGACGCGGTCGAAGAAGCGGGCGATGCGTTCGTCGATCTTTTCGGTCGGCAAGATGTAGTCGGTCTCGCCGTGATGCTCGCGGGCCAGCGCATCGAGCAGCGAGGCGTTCACGTCGTAGCCTTCGCCGAAGGCGAACAACCGCACGCCGCGCGTGTTCAACTCTTTCGCGCGAGCAAGAATCTTCGCCGGCTCGCGTTCGCCGATCGTCGGCAATCCGTCGGTCGCGAACAGCAGCATCGACATCCGACCGGTCGTCGGTTCGGGCGTGCGCAGATGTCCGAACGCCGTTTCCAGCGCCTTGGAGATGTGCGTTCCGCCGCGGGCGGCGAGTTCGTCGACGAAGGCCAGCGCCGCCTTGCGGTTCTCGTCGCTGGCCTCGACGAGCCGCGGATCGTCGCGAAAGCTCTTCACGGCGGTGCCGAACGCGACGATGTTGAAGCGGTCCTGCGGCCGCAGGCTCGACACGCAGTGCTTGAGCGCCGCCCGCGCCTGCTCCATCTTGCCGTCGGCGATCATCGAGCCGGACGTGTCGACGCAGAACACGACGTCTTTGGGCAGCACGTCGTCCTTCGACAATTCGCTCGCCTCGACGCCCTGCGTCGGCGAAAGGATCAACAGGAACGTGCCGTCCTCACCGGGCATGCGGTGAGCGATGACGCTGGCGGCGAGATCGCCGGGGGCCGTCTGGAAGTAGAGCACGAACGGCGAGACGGGCGTGTAGTCGTCGGCCGACCATTTCACGCCGACGTCCCAGCCTTCCTCCTCGAAGACTTCGAGTTCGTGACTTGGCGAGTAGACCGTTTTGACCGGTTCGTCGCTCTTCAGCCGGACCGTGACGCTGGCGGCTTTCAGCATCTGCGCCAGCGCCTTCGGGTTCGTGTTCAGGCAACTGATGCGATACAGGTCGCCCGCCTTTTTGAGCGGCATCGTGTAACGCAGCTTCACGGTGACGGCCTGTCCTGCGGGAACGCGCGGCAGCTTCGTGCGAATGAGTTGGTTGCCGTAATACTCCAGCAGCGCCGGCGAGCCGCCCTTGGTGACGATGTCGGTGAAGACCTTGTTCGCCTCTTCGACGCTAAGGATCTCGGCGGTGTGTTCCTGCCCGTCGACGCTGACGGAAAGCTGGTCGATCTGCGCTCCCGGTTCCAGCTCCATGTAGCACTCCCCGCCGACGATCTCGCCGCCGTTGGGGTTCTTGAAGGCGCACTCGTAGTTCTTGGTCGCGATGCCGTTCGTCACGTCGATGCGGACGTGGTCGAGATAGACCTGCACCGGTTGCGGGGCGTGGACGAAGCAGGCCGATGCGGGACCGGCGAACAGGATCGCGGCGACGAGCGGAATCACGAAGTTGCGCGGAGACATGGAAGATTCCTCATCGAGATGATCGCGGAAGGCCATTCGTCAGGAACCGCGGATTTCGCAGATAGCCGCGGATTTCGCAGATAGCCGCGGATGAAGACGGAGAGCGATCCTTCCCGCGTCTCCGGCCGCACGGCTTGGAATCATTCTCCGATATCCGCGTTCATCCGCGAAATCCGTGGTTCTTCCTGAGTCAGAATGATCACGTCTGTCCCGGCTGGGCAACGACGACGCCACGATGCGACACTCCCGGCCGATGCGTCACTTCGCTCTGTGCTTCAGCAAGATGTTCACGATGCTTCGTCGAGTCGGGTCGTTCCTCGCTCGGTTCCTGGCGACTTCAAGGGGGCTGGGACCATCGTCGATTCGGGCGTTGACGTCCGCCCCATGCTCGACCAGCAACTTCACTGTTTTCGGGGTGCCCTGATGCACGGCGATATGCAAAACCGTCCCGCCGCGGTTGTTGAACGGCGGATTCAGATCATGCCCCTCCTTCAGCAACTTCACCAAGGTGTCGTCGTCTCCGACCATCGCGCAGTGCAGGATCGCGTCCCATCCCGTAAAGAAACCGACGGTTCGGTTATCGAGCGTTCGCATCGGAACGAGCACGGGCGTCGGTGCCTCGACCGGCGGGCGGGGAACGTTGCCGCCGGCTGTCAGCAGGCAAAGGCAGAACGCTGCGACGTGCATCGCACGACTCCTCGCAACAAAGCCCGCCCCTTGCAAGGGGCGGGCTATTGACGGCTACTTCTCGAACGAAAAGTCCTTCGCCTCGGCCTGCTCGCGGAGAGCCGGCAGCAAGGCCGCATCAAGTGTCGGGGCCGCCGACGGCGAGGCGACTTCCGTCTTGCGGGCCTCGGCAATGTAGGCGTCGCGTTTCGCGGCCAGTTCGTTGATCTTCTTCTGCAGCGACTGCCGTTCGGCGGCACTCTTGTCGAGAATCTTCTTGCGCTCGGCCGACGATTTGTCTTGCAGGTCGGAGGGAAGGTCTTCTTCTTTGAGCTCGTCGACGGCCTGCGGGTCGGCGAGATACAGCTTCACCAGATCCGAATTGAACCGATAGGCGCCGCCCGCCTTCGTGGCGGCCCGCTCGGCAGAAATCGAGGCACCGAGCGCTGCCGCGTTCGAATCCTGCGCGGCCTGGTTGGTGGTGAGTCGCTGGCGGACCGTTGCCGTGCCGTAGAAGTGGAATGTGCCGTTGAGCTGGATGCTGAGCTTATTCAGTTCCGCATCGAACGGCGTGGCGATCTCGACGACCTGTTGATTCTGATCGATGTGCGCGTAGGTGCCGTCGGCGAGCTTCGCGCCGTCTTCCCAACCGGTCGCGATGCCTTCCTCGCGCGAGCCGCAATGGATCGTGTTGATCATGATCCCCTTGGCGGCGGCTTCGGCGCAGGCCTTCTTGTAATCGACCGGCCCCTGCGTGAACGGTTCGTTGCCGGCGATGACGATGATCTTGAGATCTTCGTCGCTCTTGCTCCAGGCGAGTCCCTGCGTCGCCGATTCGATCACCCGGCCGCAATACTCGTCGCCGCCGTTGGTTGAAAGCGCGAATAATTGTTCGGACACCTTGTCGAGATCGTCGGTCAGCGGCAGCACCTGCCGGACGAACCCGCCGTCGGTCGGCAATCCCTGATTGCCGTACTCGTAGAGGGCGACGCGCAGGTTCGGCGTCTTGCCGTCCTTTTCGGCGGTCGCGAGGTCGTTGACGATCTTCCAAAGTTGGGCACGGGCTTGGTTGATCAGCCCGTCCATACTATTGCTGGTGTCGAGCAACAGCGCGAGCTCGATCCGCGGGGCATTGGCCGCCGCTTTCTTCAACGCTTCGTCTTTGGTGACGACCTTTGTTCCCGACCCGGCCGCGTCGGACGAAGGTTTCACCGGGTCCATCGCCCGGGCAAGCAGGGCAAACACGGCAATCACAGCCAGCGCGGTCGCGCACTCTCGCAGACGAGGCATCGACGAACTCCCGGAAACGGGATCGAAGGGATATTGTTCGTTCGATTTGACGCAGCGGGCCGGGCAGCAGTTCCCGGAAGTTTTGGCGCAGGTCGTGCTTCGCGTGTTCGGGCGAGTTGCTAGAATTGAGGCATGAACATCGATCCGCAAACCATCGAATTGGACGCTTCGCAGCGGGCCGATCTCGCCGCGCTCTCGGAGCGGGTTGGCAAGCCGTGGCCGGTCGTGTTCTCGGAGGCGCTGGCGGCGTATCGGGGAAAGGCGGTGACGAAGGTTCCTCCAGGCGAGAATTTCTACGAGGCTGCGAAGCGCCTCGGTTTGATCGGCTGCGTCAAAGGTGGTCCGTCTGACTTGAGCACGAATCCGGAGCACATGGAAGGGTTCGGCAGTGACGACCGCTGAGCGAGTGGTTATCGACGCCGGCCCCCTCGTCGCGCTGCTTAAGTCCGACGACGCCGCGCACACCGAGTGCGAAGCCTTGGTACGCTCGCTCCGAACGCCGTTTTACACCACATGGCCCGTCGTCACGGAAGTGGCGTGGCTGCTGCGAAAGCGGCCCGACGGTCCGCAGAGCGTCCTTGCTTTAGTCGAATCGGGCCTCGTTGTTTGCCTTGATCTCGGTCCCGATGCTCCGGAGTGGATGCGCGCGTTCCTCGACCGCTATGCCGACCTGCGTCCGCAACTCGCCGACGCGAGTCTTGTCTACGCCGCCGAAAAACTCGGGACCGAAACGATCTTCACCCTCGACCGCCGCGACTTTCATGTGTTTCGTTCGGCGAGCGGACGTTCCTTTCGCTTACTGCCTGAGACGGCTTGACCGAACAGACGGTCGCGTTCGACGGCCTACTCGTCATCTGTCGCGTCGGAAATACGCCCGAAGAACTCCTCCAGCGAGTCGTTCAGGAAGAACCACTCCTCGTCCGTCTTGGAGAATCGCGTGGGGAACGTCTTTAAGAAGACCGCGCCGTAAGTCTCCGGGTGAACGCCCAAGATGATGAGGAAGTTAAACGATGTGTAGCCGATGATCACGATTTGCGGTGGGTCATTGTCATCGAACAAGGCCATATCCGACGGCTGGCCTAACTCTGCCGATTCATGATTCGCCCCGATGCCGTAGAGACATTCGAGATGGTCCTGCGGGACGCCTTCCGGAAGTTCCAGGTCATGGTCGCGGAACCAGCCGCCGTTGTACTCCAGCAGGAAGCGGCGGTATTCCGGCGGTAAGGCCACGCCGATCCGCGTCTCCAGGGCCTCGACATCCGCTTCGGTCGGCAACGGAAACCGCTGCTCGACGTATCTACTGTAGACGCGCTCGATGTCGGTCATGGAGGAAGCCTTAACAAGAAGCGGAAGGGCGGCGGTCAAGACCGCCGGCTAACGGCTTGTGTTCGTTCGTGTTGTCGCTTGCGAATATTCTCGATCGAGTCGTCCGGAATCGCCGCGATGAGGCGTTTCGTGTAGTCCTGCTGCGGGTCGGCGTAGATGGCTTCCGAGGGGCCGAACTCGACGATCTTGCCGGCGTTCATCACGGCCATCATGTCTGACATGAATTTCACGACGCTCAGGTCGTGGCTGATGAAGATGTAGGTCAGGTTCCTTTGCTCCTGCAGCTCCTTGAGCAGGTTGAGCACCTGGGCCTGCACGCTCACGTCGAGGGCCGAGACGCTTTCGTCGCAGACGATGAACTCGGGCTCGACGGCGAGGGCACGGGCGATGCCGAGGCGCTGCCGTTGACCGCCGGAGAACTCGTGCGGGTAACGCCGCAGATGGTCGGGCGGCAGATCGACCTCTTTGAGCAACGCGGCGGCGTGGTCGCGTCGCTCCTGCCGCGAGCCATGCAGGCCGTGGACGGCCATCGGCTCGGTCAGCATCGTCTCGACGGTCATCCGCGGGTTCAGCGAGCTGTACGGGTCTTGAAAGATGATCTGGATTCGCCGGCGGAGCGTTCGCAGTTCGTCGCCGGCGAGTTCCGAAAGCGGTTTGTTCTCGAACGTCACCTTGCCGGACGTGATCGGAATCAACCGCAAAATCGCCCGGCCCGTCGTCGTCTTGCCGCATCCCGATTCGCCGACGAGTCCCAGCGTCTGCCCGCGATAGACGTTGAAGCTCACGCCGTCGACCGCTTTCACATAGTCGGTGATCCGCGAGAAGACGCCCTTGCGAATCGGAAAGTGGACCTTGAGATCATTCACGGCCAGCAACGGCGGCGTGCCGGCGGGGACGTGGGAAGGGGAGAGGGAGGGAGGGGGCGCGGGGGCGACGACGGGATGCTCGC
>JBAQZJ010000224.1:0-3971 GCA_049790855.1 Planctomycetaceae bacterium
GCCCCACGCGCCAGCGAGGGAACACGGCTTTTCCGCACTCCCCTGACATTTTCCAGTAGACGAACCCGTAGTGTGGGCCGAGGCCCACCCTACTACAGCGACAACCCTAAAGATGTGGGTCGGCGCATACGGCAGAAAGGAACCTCGGATTTCACGGATCAACACGGATGTCGCGGATCAAGAATCAGGCGTTGGCGCGTCGTCGTTCAAGGTCTTTGATTCTCGCATGCCGCGCTGATTCCATCCGCGCAATCCGCGATATCCGTGGTCCTGGTCTCCGCTGCGATCGACTCATCCTTTGAGGACGGTCGGTCCACTACCATTGCCGGCGAAATCGCAAGCGTCAGCCGTGCGGACGCCGCGCGATGTAGACATGCACGGGAACCCCGTAGCAGTCGGCATCGAACTCGTATTGGGCGCCGAGCTTTTCGGCGACGCGGGCGCTGGCGATGTTCGCCGGGTCGATCATGAGCGCGAACCGATCGATCTGCGTCGCGGCGAAGAACCAGTCGCGGCAGGCGGAGGCGGCTTCGGTGGCGAAGCCCCGGCCCCACGTGTCCGGAAGGAGGCGATAGCCCAATTCCCAGAACGGTTCGCCGTTGATGAGGTGATCGCTGAAGCCGCAGAAGCCGATGAACCTGTCATCGGGCCTGGTCGTCACGGCCCAGCGTTCGGGGCGGCCGAGGACATGACGGCGTGTCCAGTCGTCGAGGTCTTCCAGGACGTCGTCGGCCGGTTTCGGACCGGAAACACTGAACTGCATCACCGCCTGATCCGACAGCAACGTCACCAGCGGCATTCGATCGGCGGGGCGGAACGGTCGCAGGATCAGGCGGGACGTCTCGATCATTTCAAACGAATCCGTTGCGATCGATGCCAGGGGAACGCCCGATTCTATCGCTTCGGTCGCGAAACGCGCTTTGAGCGGAAAGCGCGGTCACGCCGCGGAGCGACAGCAACCGATATTGCAAGGGAATCTGGCCGGGGGTGTGCATGAAGCGGTTGCTCGAACGGCGGGACGCCTGGGGGAACCCTGCGGCGGTGTGGGTGATCGCCGCCGCGGCGTTTCTCGTGCCGTTGATCGGTTACGGCCTGACGTTCGTTCATCTTGAAAACCACGTCGAGCACTGGTTGCCCGAGGGCGATCCGCTGTCGCGCACGTTCGCGTGGTACAAGCGGCATTTCCCCTCCGATGAGAAAGTGCTCGTTTCGTGGCGGGGCGCACGGCTGGGCGACCCACGGATCGAACGGCTCGCGGCTGAGCTGCGCGGGACAACGGACGACGTGGGTGTGCGCCGTGGAGGTTCGCGGTACGTCGCCGAAGTTCTCACCCCCGATGATGCCGTCGAGGCGCTGACGCAGCATGACGTCACCCGCGACGAAGGGTTGCGGCGACTGACGGGCCTGCTCGTCGGGTTGCCGAAAGAGGTCGGCGAGTCGACGAGGCCGGCGGCGCTCATCGTCACGCTGTCCGGTGCAGGGGAAGCCGATCATTCGGGGGCCGTCGACTCGCTGCTCAATGCCGCCGAGGCGGCGGACATACCTCGTGCAGAACTGGCGCTGGGCGGTTCCGCGGTCGCCGGCAATTCGCTGAACGCGGCGCTCCGGCAGACGCTCTGGAACGACGACGCGCCGCCCTGGATGCTGCACCGCAGCAGCCCGCTGCTGTTGTCGCTCCTCGTGGCGGTCGGCGTGGCCTTCGTGCTGCTGCGCAGCATTCGCGTTGCCGCGTTGGTGCTGGGGGCGACGATGCTGGCCACGCTCGGCGCGGTCGCACTGGTGCCGGCGACGGGCGGCGGCATGAACATGGTGCTGGTGCTCATGCCGACGCTGATGATGGTATTGACCATCTCCGCGGCGATCCATTTCATTCACTATCGCGATCGCGCCGCGCGGATGGGAGAAGCGGATCCTGCGGCGGCGGCAGTGAGGGCCGCATGGTCGCCGACGATCATCGCCGAGACGACGACGGCGATCGGCCTGATCTCCCTCATCAGCAGTCCGCTGGCGCCGATTCGCGATTTCGGCGTCTATGCCGCCGTCGGCTGCATTCTGCTGCTGCCTGTCGTGCTCTGGGTCATGCCGGCGGCGATGCAACTCTGGACGTTTCCCGTCGCGACCGAATCGCGAAAAGGGGGCCGCGGGTGGCGGCGGCTCGGCTATCTGCTCGTCCGTCGCCGGCGATTCGTGATGGTCGCGAGCCTGATGCTGCTCGCCGCCGGAATCGGCGGCCTCTATTGGTTCCGCACCGAAACGCGGGCGATTCGCTATCTGCCGCCCCAAAGCGACGTCGTTCGCGATTACGAGTTCCTCGAACGGGAACTCGCCGGCATCGTGCCTGTCGAGGTCGTGGTAGCGTTCGACGAGACGGCCCAGAAGCGACTGCCGTTCGCCGCGCGAATGGAGCTGATTCGATCGGTGACGGAATCGCTTCGCGCACATTCGGAAGTGAGCGGCGCCCTTTCGCTGGCCGATTTCCTGCCGGCGACGCCTCGTCCGCCGGCAGACGCCTCGTTCGCGACCAAAGCCAAGTATTATCGGCGTTCGTCCATCGCCGAGGACCGTGCGAAGGCCGAGGATGCTGCTGCCGGCACGTTTCTGGCCGTCTGCGAGACAAGCCCGGCGGCGACTTCTTCGATCGCCGGTTCGATGCAGAAGGGCGACGAACTGTGGCGGGTGACCGCGCACGCCTCGATGATGTCGGACATCGACTTGTCGCAGCTCGTCGCCGAATTCGAGTCGACGGTCCAATCGCAGATCGCCGACGAACCGGGCACGACTTACGTGGTGACCGGAGCCGTCCCGCTGTTCTTACGCACGCAGCAGGCCTTGCTCGACAGCCTCGTCTGGAGCTTCGCGACCGGATTCGTGATGATCTCGGCCGTGATCGCGTGGATGCTGCGGTCGATCTGGGCGGGCACGCTCGCGATGCTGCCGAACGTGCTGCCGGTCGCCATGATTTTCGGCACGGTCTCGGCATGCGGCATGGCATTCGACGTCGGCACGATGATCAGCGCCAGCATCGCGATCGGTATCGCGGTCGACGGCACGCTGCATCTCTGCGAGGTCTTCAAGGATGAGCACTCGCGGGGCGTCTCCCGCCGTCGCGCCGTCGCCGACACCTTGGCGGCTTGCGGTCCAGCTCTCTGGAAGACCGTCCTGGTGGTCAGCGGCGGCTGGATGATGCTTTGCGGGGCCGATTTGTTGCTCGTCTCTCATTTCGGCGGAATCATGGCGGTGCTGGTCGCCACGGCGCTGATCGGCGACCTGATTTTGCTGCCGGCGCTGCTCGCCGGGCCGCTGGGGCGGGTTCTGACCCGCCAGAAGTCCCGCGCGCGACCGGTGGTCGAGACGGCGGCGACGGACGGCAGGCTCCCTGCGGTGCCCGCTCCCCATGCCTGGTCCGACAGACGACTCGCCGCGGCCGGCCGTTCTGCCTACACTGAGAAGTGAACGGTCGTTGAACCGTCGGTGACCGGTGAATGGGCAGGCAAGCGGAGGGGCAGGGGAGCAACGTGACCGAATACGTCGAACCGCTCGGAATGCGGATACTGGTCCGCAAAGACGAGAACCGGCAGAAGACACGCGGCGGCATCGTCCTGCCGGATGATGCCGAGATTCCGACGATCACCGGGCGTGTCGTCGAAATCAGTGCGCAAGTCGAGCGCGCCGACGATTTTCCGATCCGCAAGTACGACAAGGTGCTCTACCACCCCCGGCGAGCGATTCCCGTCGATCTCGAAGCGGACAACAAGCTCTTCGTCGTGCCCGTCGACGACGTCTGTGCGGTGTTTCGCAGGTCGCCGGCCCCCGTCGATTCGGTCGAAAGCCGCGAAACCGAAGACGGCGAGCCGCTGTGATGGCGCGCTGCACACGGCGAGCGGCAGGCGTTAGCCTGCCGGTGGGCCGAACAGAGAATTCAGCGCCGGGGAACGCGCCGCGCACCGGCAGGCTGACGCCTGCCGCTCGCC
>JBAQZJ010000225.1:0-18209 GCA_049790855.1 Planctomycetaceae bacterium
GTTTGGCGAGATCTCAATCAGAACTCGTCTCCCGAAGCGCCTGTAGGGAACGCCGCGGAGGGCGTTCCCTACACGAGAGGGTTCCTTACAAAGGTGTGAATCGAACGCACAAGGCATCCCCTCACCCCTGACCCCTCTCCCCAGAGGAGAGGGGAGTTATGCTGAGATGCTCAAGATAAGAGCGATCTCACAAGGCGACGATTTCGGGAACGATGTAAGGCGCCCGATACTCGCGGCTGACGTGCTGGTTCGCTTCGTCGGCGCGATCGCCGGTGAACTTCTCGCCCTTCAGCGTGAGCTTCGGGCCGAGCGCCATCGGCGTCTTGTCGAGATCGACCTTGTTCGCTTTGAGATGCTCGACGGTTCGTTCGAGCGTTTCTTTCGTCGCGTCGGAATCGGCCGTGCCTTCGATTTCCTTTGTGCTGGCCTTCTCGCCGAGCCGGTAGGAGATGTTGCCGAGGTGGCACAGGGCGCTCGACAGGTGGCCGTCTTCGATGTCGGCGTTGAGCACCTTCCAGTCGTGCTTGCGAACGCCGTCCATGAAGTTGTCGAAGTGGGCGTTGAGGCTGCCGCCTTTGAACTTCTTGATCACGTTGCCGTCGAGGCCGTAGGCGACCGACGTGTCGTACTCGTGCTGCACGGCGTAGCCTTTCTCGCCGTAGAAAACGGTGCCGACGTCGGTGCCCGGGATTTTGCCAGGGAGCGGGCTGTAGAGTTCGGTCTCGAGTCCGCGGGTCTCGAAGATGAGGGTCTGGTCGCCGCGGGTGTGAACGCAGACGTGCGTGTTGGCGGTCGTGCCGGCATCCTCGTAGCCGAGGCGTCCGCCGTAGGCAAGAATCGCTTCGCCGAGATCGGGCCAGCCGAGTCCCCAGCGGGCGATGTCCATCTGATGGATGCCCTGGTTGCCAAGGTCGCCGTTGCCGTAGGGCCACTGCCAGTGCCAGTCGTAATGCAGCTTCGGACGCGGCACGTAGTCGATCAGCGGGGCGGGACCGAGCCAGAGGTCGTAGTTGATGCCGTCGGGAACCGGATACTTCCCGGCGTCGCCGATCGACTTGCGTCGCTTGTAGCAGAGGCCGCGGGCGAGATGGACTTTGCCAAGTCCGCCGTCGAGCAGCCACAGGATCATCTCGCGGACGCCCTCCATCGTGCGACACTGGGCACCGTACTGGCAGATCCGGTCTTCTTTGCGGGCGGCGGCGGTCGCCTGGCGGCCCTCGAAGACATTGTGGCTGACGGGCTTTTCGACGTAGACGTCTTTGCCGGCCTGCATCGCCCAGATCGCCGCGAGCGAATGCCAGTGGTTCGGCGTGGCGATGCTGACGACGTCGAGGTTCTTGTCGTCGAACGCCTGCCGCATGTCCGTATAGACTTGCGGCCGGTTCTTGTGCTTGATGTAGATCGCTTCGGCGGCCTTCTGGCCGACCTCCTCGTCGGGATCGACGATCGCCGCGACCTCGGCATTGTTGCGGCCGGCGAAGCCGCCGACGTGGGCGCTGCCACGGCCGTTCAGCCCCAGCACCGCGACCCGCAGCCGCTCGTTCGGGCCTTCGGCGGCTTTCGCCGGACGCCAGGACGCGAAGGGCATCGTCGCGGCCCCGGCCAAGGCGATCGACGTGCCGAGGAACTTTCGACGCGATTGAAGCGACATGCTCTCTCCTTCATCGAGGAACACCAGACGATTCAAGCGTCCGGCGCGGTGATGAAACGAATGCGTGCCGCCAGTCTCGCCCGCGGTAGGGGATAAATCAACGAACGCCGATTCGGCGGGCGGGAGACGGGAGACGGGGGAGGGGGTGAGGCGGGGGAGTGGGGGACGGGGAGACAGAAAGTGGCGTTGGCGGCAGGTTGTGGTCGCGGCAAGAATGAAGATCGCGTCACATCGCGCAGGCGACTGTCGCCGAGCTCCTTTGCTATCACGCCATGTCGAGCCTGCCATCCACATACCGCCGGCTTCTGTCGGTGCTGACGGCGATCCTGATCGTCAAGGTCACGTTGTCTGTCGTGTGGGGCTATCGCGATTACCTTCCGCCGGACTTCAACGCCGACTTTCTGCGGGGACGGCAATCGTACTTCTTCGACGGTTACCAATGGGCATTTTATGCCCACATCGTGGCCGGACCGGTGACGCTGCTGGCGGGTCTGTTGCTCGTCAGTGACCGGTTTCGTATGAGGCGACCGGTGTGGCATCGTGGTCTGGGACGGATTCAGGCCGCGGCCGTGCTGTTGTTCGTCGCGCCGAGCGGCCTGTGGAGGCGTTCTATCCGACGTCCGGTCCCATCGCGGGGCTGAGCTTTGCGACGCTGGCGATCGCGACGGCGATCTGCGTCGTGTTCGGCTGGCGGTCCGCCGTGCAGCGACGCTTTGCCGAGCATCGACGCTGGATGGTGCGAACGTTCGTTCTGCTCTGCTCGGCGGTCACGCTGCGGTTGGCCGGCGGACTGGCCACGGTCATCGGGGTTCAATCCGAATGGTTCGACCCGATTGCCGCGTGGGCATGCTGGGTGCTGCCGCTGGCGGCTTATGAAGGAGCGACGCGCTTGACGCGATGCCGTGTCACGCCGGTGGTGCGTCCTCAGCCGCTGGTGTCTTCGTCGGCGATTCTGTCCCCGGCGTCGGCTGAGAGTAGCGCTCTGCGTTGATCCACGGGCAATTTGGCGCTCAGAAATGACACGCTCCCGTCGCCGAAGAGTGCATTCAGGCCGCCGGAGTGTGGCAGGGGCTTGTCCGGGCTGAACGACAGGACGAGTGACTCGTTCGCGTCTTGCAATGACATCCAGGGGACTGACTGTGCCACGTCCACTTCGATGACGAACAGCGTCTCGGAAAGACCGTCGGTGATCTCGGAGAACTGCAGCGACTCGCCGGGACGCAGGGCACTGGTGCTCGTGACCACGGCGAGATAGCCCGTATGGTTCGCCGGCATGCCGTCGCGGACCACGGTAGGGCACTGGTAGACCGGAATGCTGGTCTCGTGCGCCCTGGCGTTGACCGGGTCGTCCCAGGGTTTGGACAGGTCGATGCTGTCGTAAAGTGCCTGTTGTTCAAGGAACGGCAGGAGCAACGTCCGCCAGCTATGCAGCGGCTGGCCGTCTTCATCGACCGTGTATACCGGCGGCAAGGTGCCGTACGTGTCATGGTAGTTGTGCAGTGCCAATCCGATCTGTTTGAGGTTGTATTTACACTGCGTACGCCGCGCCGCCTCGCCGGAAGTTCGAACTGCCGGCAGCAGGAGCGCGATGAGAATCGCGATGACCGCGATCACCACAAGCAGTTCGACGAGGGTGAAGCCGCGATCACGGCGCGAACGGTCGGTCAATTGGCGAACGGTTCCGACGGGCGACGTCTGCATGGCATCTCTCCGATGGCGACGTTCGATTCGGCCCTGAGAACGCCTTGCTTTCATCTTGTCGCGCGGAGGTGCGAGATCGCAAGGGGGTTCTCGGTTGCAAGCCGGCCGGCGGTCGCCGAGGGGCGGCGAAAACGCAAGCGGCTATCCGACGCGCACGTCGGCGTGCTGGGCCGAGCCGACGAAGATGCAACCGTCGTCGCCGCTGGCGAGCAGGCGGGCGATTTCGGCTTCGCTTTCGATCGGGACGCAGAACAGATCCTCGACGAGGTCGCTTTCGAGACGGCTCAACAGATAGACCCGTGCCCAATCCACTGCCTGGGCGAGCTGGGTGGCGACCAGCAGATCGGCGGGGGACGACTGCCGCAGCGGTCGGAACGCGTCGCGCGGTTCTTCGGCCCGGCGGAGCAGTTCGAGGCCCTCGCCGGGCGTCTCGGCGAGTTGCGAAAGAACGATGATTCGTCCGTCGTGAACGACGAGCCGTCTCGCGACCGACAACGCCGCGGCGACCTGGCTCCAGCCGTGTCCGCCGGCATCGGCATCGACGGCGACCACGACGGTCTCGGCACGTTCGGGCAGGCTGACCGTCCACTGTTCCGCCAGCAGTTCGCGGCCCTTGCGAAAAACGCTGTCGACCGAGCCTGCGAGCACGTCGCTCGCTCCGCCGCCCGCCGCAGGCACGACTTGAACCGTAAACGTGGTGCCGACCAGCCAGCCGACCTCGTCGACCATCTGCCGAAGCGGGCGCTCGTCGGTTGACACAAGCTCGGTATGGCCTTGACCTTGTGCGCGTTTTATGGCTTCAGCGGTCGACAGGCCGGGGTAGAGCACGCTGTTGGTGCCGCGAAACCCAAGCAGGGGATCGAACCCGATCCGGCCGATCGGTACGACGACGTCGGCATCCAGCAGCGTTCCCGACAGATAGACACGCTCGCCTGCCGCGGTGGTCGCCAGATAGTGATAACCGCCTTCACTTTCGGGCGTCGCCTGGTGGATTTCCCAGTGCATCTCGCCGCGAATCTTCGCCGGCAGCGATGACCGCGGGTCGGCAGGCTCGTCCTGCGTACCGTCTGCGGGCTGCAGGATCGTGACGTCGTTGGCCGCGACGCCGCGCTCGGCGAGTCGTTCCCAGATGGCGGAAATGATCAACGGCGCATCGGGGACACCCCGGTCCAGCGCCAGCACGATTTTGTCGTCGGGAATGACGGCTTGTTCGAGGGGAGGGAAGTCGAGCGGCTGATCGAGCGCGGCACGCAATCGCGCGAGAATGTCGACGGCGGCAGGCGGACCGACCATCAGTGCGCGGACGCGATGCTCGTCGATCGCCAGATCGACCGCCGCATCGCGGCCGTACGCGAGATGAATCGTCTGAGTCGTCCGTCCGGCCACCGGCCTGCCTTCGTGATGTGTTGCCTGATTCGCGGAACTGATCGCCGCAGCCGTGCGCCGGCGGTGAAGGTCACAGACCGCTTCCGTCGGTTATAGTAGGTCGCTCAGACGCGATTTCCTACCGCAGCGACGGGCGGGAAACGATGGCGGGGCGGACACAGGATCACACGGCCACACTGCTCGACGTCGAGTCTCGCAGGACCGACGACGACCGGCTGATGATCCGTCTGCAGGAAGGTGATCGAACGGCATTCGAGGCGCTGGTCTCGCGGCACCAAGGCGACCTTTACGGCTTTTTCGTCAAGAATACGCGCGATCCGGTTCTCGCCGAAGATCTCACGCAGGACACGCTGCTCAAGATCTATAGTCTTTCGTGGGACTACCTTCCGCTGGGTCGGTTTCGCGGTTGGATGTTCCGCATCGCCCGCAATCTGCTGATCGACACCGTTCGTCGCCGCGGTCACGACGCGCTCGTCCATGCCCTGCGGTCGAAAGGCCGCGACGACGAAGGGGCCGGCGAAGCCGTCGCTCGACTGGCGTGCGATCTGCTTCCGCCCGAAACCCAGGCCAACCAGCGGGAATTTGCCGCGATCGTCGATGGTCTGCTTCTGGAGCTACCGTCGGAGCAGCGGATGACCTTCACGCTGCATCACTTTCAAGGATTGTCGCTGCCCGAGGTCGCCGAGGTGCTGGAATCGAGTGTGGCGACGACCAAAAGCCGGTTGAGGCTCGCACGCGAGAAGCTGCAGTCCCGGTTGGCGAAGATCGGCATCCGCGGAGTGAACGACCAATGAACCATACCGGCGGCGAATGCGTTCAAGCCGTATCACAAGTTCTCCAAGGGATCACCGCCAACGACGGCCCGCAGGCCGTTTGAGTTTTCCAGAGCCTACCTGAAACCATCCGCGTCTTTCCGCGGCCCCGTCCTTCGCTCTGAAACCTTCCAGTCATGACCTACTTCAGTCGCCTGACCGACATCGTCACCTGCAATCTGACCGACCTTCTCAAGCAGTCCGACGATCCGGTCGCGACGCTCGACGAAATCGTGCTCGAGATGGAGGAAGGCCTCGCCGGCGCCCGGCGCAGCGTCAACACCGCCGCGAACAACGCCGAACGTCTGCTCGGCGAGATCGAAGCCCATCGGAACCAGGTGACGATCTGGAAAGAATCGGCCCGGCAGGCGGTGGTCGGCGGTCGCGAAGATGAAGCCCGCATCGCGCTGGCCCGGAAACAGGAACTCGAAGACGTGACTGCGGGCCTCGAACAGGAGTACGCCGCCGCTGTCGCCACCCGCGACCATCTCGAAACCACGCACCGCGCCTTGCAGGCCCGTCTTGCCGACGCTCGCCGCAAACGAGCGGAACTGACCGGCGACGCCGCTCCCGCGGAACCAACCGCACCGTATGCGGTGCAGGAAACCGCAGACGATCGCAATCAGGCGATCGAAGATGAACTGGAAGCCCTGAAACGAGAATTGAAATCGGGCGGCAACTGATCTCACGGTCTTCTGGACGGCGCGGCTCATGAACTGGTGCCATCGGTTGTTCACGACAGGCTATTTTCTGTGTCTGATGCTGTTTGCGGCCTCGATCGTGACCGTCGGCGACGTCTTCTTTCATCAGGCACTTTCTGACGCCCCATACTGGTCCGAGTCGTACGTGGTCGTTCTGGTCCTTTTGGGATTTCCCGCGTCTTTCCTCGTGTTGCGCGATCTTTCCCGCCGGCCGGGACTGACTTCGGCTCAGAAACGAGGCTGGGCGGGCCTGTTCCTGATGTTCTGGCCGAGTGTGCTGGTTTATCTTGTCCGGCACGAGTGGATGGCCAGGACTCGAGCACATTCAGTTTCGGATCGTGGATGACCGATGGAGCTTCGCGTCTACGCCTCGCGCGTCCTGCTCACGACAGACCTCAATGAGAAATTGCGGCCTCCGGACTCTCGCCTGACGTATCTCGAACCCGGCCCGCCGCTGAGGCGGGACCGTCCCGGACGCCCGGACAAGAGGTGAACGACCTAGACGGTCGCCTCGATCCATTCTTTTCGAGTGCATTGCCCTCGTCGCTTGATTGCAACTGCCAGCCGTTCCTCAGAGCGTGTATGGAAAGCCACAAAATCAGCGGTTTTGACCAGTTGCCAGACATAGGAGCGACGATTCGCTGTGATCCGTCGAGATCGGAGAACGCAACGAAAACCAGCCGGAAAGTATCCTCTCGCTTCACTTTGTGGCTTCGGCGCCGAAAAGTCGAACCTCGGCGCCGATGCTTCAATGACGGGTTAGAACGCTTCCCATACACGCTCTCAGAGGCTCAGCAGACATCGTAAGCCCGCGGTTCGGATTCGTGCTTCACGCACGACGCCTGGTGTGTCCGGCTCTATAGAGAATAAACAAGCAGCCCGGCTGTTGACGGCCGGGCTGCTTGGCTTTGCCAACTCACATCGCCTCTCGGCTCAGGCGGCGGGGCCGTCGAGTGTCGGCTGCGGTGCCGGCTCATGACGCGGGTCCGCTTCCGGAACCGGCTTCAAGGCACCTTCGGGCGTGAGGCCGGGAGCCGCGGCCGGTGCGATGCCGCAGTCGCCTGACGGGCAACTGACTTCGCACGTCGGACAGAGCGGCTGCGGGCAGACGGTCACGGGAACCATCCGACAGACTTCATACGCAACTTGCCGCGGAACGCACTTCGCCACCATCCGAGTGCAGGTCTCTTCCACCTGACGCGGCACGCACTTCGCGACCCGGTGCGTCGTGGTGTAAGGCACCTGCTTCTGGACGCAGTACGGCACCTTGCGGGTGCAGATCTCTTCGACGAACTTGCAGGTCTGGTAAGGCACTTTCCGGACGCATTGTTCCGGAACCATCTTGCAGACCTGGACCGGCACCTGCCGCTCGACCCGCTCGGGCACCATTTTGCAGACGCGGTACGGAATCCGATCGACGACTTCCTCGGCAACCATCCGGCAGATCTGCTGCGGCACTTTTTCGACGATTTGCTGCGGCACCATCTTGCAGACGGTGACGGGGCACTGCTGCCGCACGATCTGCGGGCAGTAGGTCGTCACCGGCACCTGGCAGGTCACCACGTTCGGACAGTAAGCCCGGCGGGTGAAGGTCTTGCCCGGGCACTGCACCCAGTGCCAGCGCCAGCCGGTGCAGGGATCGCAGGTGAGTCGCGGGACGCACGGGCCGGGCACATGCACCGGCCGATTGACCCAGTGGCCGCGATCCTGCGTCACGGTCTTGTAGGTCGTGACGGGCCGCATCACCGTGTAGCAGCGCTCGGTCATGACCGTCTCGGTGACAGGGCGCATGACGGTCCGGCAGACTTCGCGCTCGATCGTCTCGACGACCGGTCGCATGACCGTGCGGCGGCACTCGCGAACGTGCTCTTCGACGACCGGACGCATGACCGTGTACGAGCAGTCGCGCATGACGGTCTCGGAGACCGGACGCATCACCGTGTATCGTTCTTCGCGCTCGGCCGTCTCGTAGACAGGTCGACGAACCGTGTATTGTTCTTCACGGCACGCCGTCTCGGTGACGGTGCGGTAGCATGTCTGCTGCACGTCTTCGTAGACGGTGTCGTAGACCGTCTTGCAGACGGTGTACGGCTGCGGCTCCATGACCGTCTCGAGGACGGTGCGGTAGCACGTCTGCCGTTCGACCTTACAGGCCGTGTAACACGAGACGGGCTGGCAGGCTGCCGGTGGACAGTAGCTGTAACTGTCCGCACCGCACAACCCGGCCAGCGCCGCCGGGGCGGTCCACAAAACAGCCAGGGCCGACGCGGCTCCGGCAAAGAGAGCTTTCATTGTCATGTTCCTCCGACGTGATGGCTCAACAGGGCAGCCCGTTCGCTGTCCGCGGCCCTCGGTTCGCAATCCCGATGCCTGTGGCATCGCTGTCCCGACGAACCGACCTGCCCATTCTTGAGTCGCCGCCCGACCTCTTGCAAAGGCGTAGACACAGCTACGACCCGAAAAATCGAAAGACCGCCGGTTCGACCGGTTGCCGCTCAAGGGTAAACCACGAAGCCGCCGTCGCTTGAGGGATTTGTTGCAATCGCGACGCCCGTGACGCGAACAAGATGCCCCAGCCCCGCAGAACCGCTAAACTGGCCCTAGATTGCCAGCGACAACCGCTGATGCGATGGCCTCAGGACCGGAAGAGGCCGCAATTTCTCCGCAACCGAAATCGCCCAAGCCGCCTGCTTGAAGACGTCGAAGACGACGATCGCGACGCAAGGCTGGAACGAAAGCGATCAACTGACCGCCGCGCGATCATCCACCACGCGACCTCAGCGGGCTGGCTGATACTTTCCTCCTCGATTCGACCACCTCCCCATGCATCTGCTGCTCACTAACGACGACGGCATTCATGCCCCCGGCCTCGCGGCTATGGCCGCAGCCCTGCACGACTTGGGCGACGTCACCGTCGTCGCTCCCGCTGCCGAGCAAAGCGGCGTCGGACTGTCAATCACCTACCTGCATCCGCTGATGGTTCGACAGGAATATCGCGACGGTCGATTTCTCGGCCACGCGGTCTACGGAAGCCCCGCCGACTGCGTGAAACTGGGGATGCTCGAGTTCTGCCGGCCGGAACCCGATCTCGTCGTGAGCGGCATTAACAGCGGCTCGAACGTCGGCATCAACGTGCTTTATTCGGGCACGGTCGCCGGTGCGATCGAAGGTGCGTTTTTTCGCAAGACAAGTATCGCCGTCTCACTGGGGCAGGGGACGCCTCCCGACTACCAGGCGGCGGCTGTGTACGCCGTTCGGGTCATCCGCCGGTTGATCGAGACCGCCCCGCCTGCCGGTTCGCTCTGGAATCTCAACCTGCCCGATACCACTCCCGACGGACCGCGCGGCCTCAAGCCGACTCGGATGGCCGTCAACCGGCAATACGATCGAGTCGAGAAGCGAACCGACCCGCGCGGTCGTGCCTACTACTGGAGCGGCCTCGACCCGCTGCGCAACCACGCTCCGGAACCGGGAACCGACCTCTACGAGCTGACGCAGGGCTTCGCGACGCTCACCCCTCTGCATTTCGATTTGACGCAGCATGATGCCCTGGCAGGGCTCATCAGGCTCGAACAGCCGTAAGCCATCTCGTCGAAGTCAACCGTCATCCCGAAGTAAGAGGCTCTTGAGTCACGGCGCTTGTCGCGCAGCGGGGCGACCCTTCAGAATAGAGAACATTGAGATTCGCCCTTTTCGGTCGACCGACCATCCGGGAGTTGAACGTGGCAATCCTATTAACGAAGCGAGTGTCGTTTCCGCTTGCCGTGGCGCTGCTTGCCGGGTGCGATTTCAATATCGAACGGACCGGCGGACCGGTGATGAACGAGGCCCAACAGGCTTCCGATGCCATGACGCCCGACGCGGCCGCGCCGGCAGCTGCCCCGGCCGGCGAAGCGACGCCTCCGGTCGCGATGCCGGCGAACGGCGCAACGGCGCCCCCCGTCGGCGAGCAGTCGGACACGCACGTCGGTAAGTCGACGAAAGAGGTGCTCAACGCGAAGGAGATGACGAGCGACCCGAACTGGACCGTCGTGGCGGACGATCCGTCACAGGTCTCCGGATTCTCGGCCGCCGGAACCGCCTACAACCGAGCCGCCGCACTCGGCGGCACTGTGAACCTCGGTCAGTGGCTCAAGCAGGAACAGGCGCTCAACGGGTCATGGCCGACGTATCAGCAGTTGCTCGACTACATTGAAATGAATCCCGTCGACATGCCGGCGCTCCGCGAGTACCAGCACTACGGCTACGACGAAACGACGGGCAAAGTCGTCATCCTGGAGAACCAGCAGGAGAAGGCGAAGCGTCGGAACGAGCTTGGCTTGCCGACACAAGATTGAGGCGCCCGGCGGAACGTCGCATGACCGTCTTGCCCAGAGATGAGGGGGATCGGGAGAGACGGGAGATCGGGAGAGTGCCCCTTCCCCTTCACCCCGGGTCCATCAGGCCGATCGGTTCGCCGGTGATCGGGTCGAGGCGTTCGAGGGCGAAGATCTTCCACCGGCCGGCCTCTTTTCGCCAAGTCGCGCGCCAACGGGTGGGGAACCGGTGGTCGCCCGAAACGAGGACGCCGTTGCCGGTGAAGACGCCGTTCGCCCGGAAGTGGCTCGTGGCGACCGTACCGCCGCCTTTTACGTCGATGCTGACGTCGGTGATTCGTGCATCGGGCTGCACGTGGCCGACCGCCATCGCCGTGGCGACCAGCGCCTTCTCGCGCACCGCCGTTGAGCTGAGGAAGTCGAGCGTCGCCTTGACGTCGTCGCGGATGACGGCGTCGCGGATGGCGTAGATCTGCTGCTCGACCTCTTCGGCCGGAGTCACGATCGCCTCCTCGACGAGGAACACGATCGGAATGAGCAGCAGGCATCCTGCCGCGAGCGCCAGGAACAACGTCCGCCCGTTCCGACGCCAGACGAGGCCGAGAACGACGACGGCGACGAGCAGCACGATCGCCGGGGGCCAGGGAGTCTCGGTCAACCACATCGCAGGTCGAATCCGTCCAGGAACGGCGAGCCGCGGGTGCCGGCCCGCGCATCACAACGTCGCCCCAGTTGAACCGCAAGCACGGTCAGTTCGCCAGCATGCCCGTGACGGCGGCCGGGGTTTCGATCGCCGGGTCGTCGCCGGCGACGGCGAACGACTTCCGCGTGATTTCGCGACCGCTCATCTTCAGCACCAGTTCATAGTCGCCGGGCGGCACCGCGTCGCAGACGTCGAACGTGAAGTTCAACCGATTGTTTTCACGCAGCAGCACCCGACCGGCCCGTTCGAGAAGCTGTCCGTCGGCGTCGTGCAGGTTGCATTCGATGTACGAATCTCCATGCGGCGGCGCGGCGATGCATTGGGCGATCAGCGAGTCGCCGTTTTCGAAGACTCGTTTGCGACCGACGAGCACCTCGCCGAACAACCCCGTCCCGATCTCGAACGAGAAGATCTTGTCTTCCGGTCGCAACGGTTCGGGGCCGGCGAGCAGCGTGCGAACGGTCTCCCGGTCGATCGGCGTGAGCGCCATCGGTCCGTCGGAATCGCGTTTGCCGTACGGGTCGATCAGCCGCTCGGCAGCGGCGCCGCCGAGCGCGATCGCCCACATCGTTGCAACAAATGCCGCCGGGCCGAGCCGCTTCGCCGGTGCCAGTCGGCGCGTGCAGATCGCGAAGAAATCACGAAGTCCGACTCCCAGCCGATCGGCGATCCGGTGAATCGCCCGACCGCAGACGTACGCGTCGCGTTCACTGAGGAAGGCGAAGTAGGCCGCGATCATCACGCAGGGGAAAATGTCCAGGCCAAGCGTGAAATAGGTGGCGACATGGAACGCGACGCCCATCGCCAACATGATCAACCGTGCCGGCCCTTTCCAGGTGAGGAACAGGAACAGCGTCTCCCAGACGATCGCGACGTAGGCCCCCGCGGCGAGCAGCCCCGGATAGTTCGCCATCCATTCGCCGACCGGATGATGACCGTTCACGTGCGTCAGCATCCAGAACATCATCTGGTCGCCGTTGAAGTACGCGGGCGTGTGAATCTTCGTCATCGCCGCGCCGAGATAGATCACCCCGAGCAGAATCTGCATCAGCCGGCGCGGCCAGACCGGATACCGGGGCCCGGCGATCGGCGTGCGCAGCGAATCGAGCGACCAGACCGCCCCGCAGTTCGACACGGCGAGCAACAGCATCACGTGCGCGCCGATGACCGTGTACTTCGTGATCGTCGCGATCGAATCGAGCGTCGTGAAGTAGACGTACAGCCCCGTCGCAACTGCTGCCGAGACGCGCGTCATCCAGCCCGCCGACGTCGTGACCAGCGTCGCCATCATCAGTGTGAAGAGCGCGACGGCGACGGCCCCGGGCATCTCGGGAATTGGGCTGCGCATCCCGTAGGTGTTCCAGAGCGGCGCCGTCGCGCCGTCGGCCGAGTACAACTCGCGGACGAACGGCCACCGGTAGACCATGTCGACCAGCAGCACCAGCGGCATCAGGATTCGCACGATCGCCAGACCGTAGGGAACCTCCTCGGCGAAGAGGAACGACTTCAGTCGTTCGCCGAGCGACGTCGCCGTCCGCCGATCCGTCTTCCGGTGCCGCATGGCGCACTTCCTTGAATGAGCCGGTCTCGTGTTCAGTTTCCGAGAGGCGAGCCGAATCGCGGATTCGAGCTGGACGCTGGCGACGAATCGGCCTCCGCCAGGCTCGACCGCCCCTGGTAGATGTTCACCGCGTAGAACGGTTGCGAGCGCGTCATCTCGGCCGACAGCCGCGGATTCGACAACACCTCGCGACTGTGCTGCTGGGCGTAGAAGCTGTCGTGCGTCTGCAGGACCAGCCCCTGCGGCGTGATGACGTGCCGCAGCGTGAAGTAATGCTTGGGATCTTTCGGCTCGTCCCAGCGCGAGGCCCACTGGGCGTCGGGCATGTTGAACTTCTTGGGCCAGTTCTCTTCGACGATGAAGATACGCGTCAGATCCTCGTGGCTCGTTTGCCGCAGGACGTTCATCGCCAGCTTGCCCGACACGGCCCCTTGGACGTCGTAATGGTGGCGATCGAGGGAGCCGAACGGTTGAAACTCGCCCCACGGACCCGGCAGCACGCGGTAGTAGGTTCCGCTGACGCCTTCGGCGATCACGTGGAAGCGGCATTCATGGGCCGCCCAGCCGCAGAACATGTCCCACACGACGTAATACATCGCCGGATGGGCGCCGGCGTTCCAGTTGAACGTGTGGCAGAACAGCCCCATGCCCAGCGTCGACAGGTACGCTGCGATGAACGACCCGGCGAGCCAGAGACGGCATCGCGGCCAGACACGCGTCGCAGAATTCAGTGCATTCTTAAGCATTGCGTCACCTTCCGTGGCGACTTGAAGTCGTCCGCACCGGCCGATTCGTTCACCGGCGAGTTTTCGGGAATCCCGACGAATCGGTCAAGATGAATGAACGGAGGGCGCCAAACGCGAGCAGCCCGGCTTCGCGAAGAAGCCGGGCTGCCAGTGAAGTCAATCGGCGAACGCCGCCGTTCGGAGCCGTTTCTACGGGTTTGCGGCCGGTTCCAGAATCGGCCGCAGCACCGCATCAAACGCCTTGGCCTGGCGGTAAAAGCCGAGGTCGGTCGGGTGGGAACTGTCGACGGTGCCTTCGTTGTCGTCGCCCAGCAGGTCGTCGCCCGGCAGGTAATGCAGGTGCTTTACGCCCGCTGCCGTCAGTTGCTCATAGGCCGCCCGAAGCGCCGCCTGATTGCCTTCATTGCGTTCCTGCTGCGACGTCACGAGGAACGCGTTCGAGTAGTTGCGGTCTTCGACGAGCAGGATCGGCGTTTCGGGATGCGCCTCGCGGAGAATCTTCACGAGCGGTTCGGTGCGCTCGGCGACTTGCGGCCCCTGAAGGTTCGGCAGGCAGTCGATGACGTAGACCGAGGCATCGATCTCGGCCATCAAGTTCGCGACCTCAGCCTCCATCTGACCATTGCCCGAGAAGCCGAGATTGATCACCGGCCTGTCGAGCCATCGACCGAGCAACGCGGTATGCACCATCCCCGGTCGCGACGCGCAGCCGCCCTGTGTGATCGACGTGCCGTAGAACACAATCGGCTTGTCGGCTCCCGATTTGCGGGCCGGGGCTTTCGACAAGGACGTGCCTTCGGGCAGCCCGATCTCGACCTTCGATACGCCGTTGTAGAGCGGCAGATAAAGCAGATACTCGCGGCGGCCTGCGGGAATGCCGCCGACGAGTTCGACCGAGTTCGTCTGCGCCGTGGGTCGACCGATCGCGAGCCATTTCCACTCACCATCATGCTTGACATACAGATCCAGCCCGCTGACGCCTGTCGCCGGCATGTGCGGCATGTCGAGGCGGTCCGACGTCAACGTCCAGCGGGCGTGGATCGTCGTCGCGTCGGTCACGAATCGGGCGCACTCGCCCGCCGAGTTTCGACTGAGCGACCAGACCGCCGGTCGCACCATGCCTTCCGCTTTGGCGGGAAAGCGATCGTAAGGAGCTTTCGTGTCGGTCCAGCCGCGACCTTCGACGTCGAGCAACTGAAGGTCGTACCAGAGAATCTTGCCTTTCTCATCGCGCACCGCTTTCGCCGGATCGATCGGCTCGGACGCGGCCGCGATTCCCTGCCATGCGAACAAGACCGCAAGTGCGAGCGACCAGCATTCAAGGCGAGCGTTCACGTCGTCTCCATGACCTCGGGTGATGATTCAGGAGTGCTCAATCGGCAGAGAGAGTCTGCCGCGTCCGGCGGAGTGACGCAACAGGGCACACATGCCCCGCGTCTGCCGCCGTTCAAAGCAGCAGCCAGATCACGGCCAAGATGACCGCACCGATCAGCAGAGCGATCGGCAGGATGACGCGGGGGTCGTCTTCCCACGAACCGCGCCCTGTTCCGGTGGCGACTTGTTGCAGAGCGTCGTGCAACTCTTCGAAATGCGACCAGTTCGCGAACACCCGGCAGCGACCGTGCGGCGTGCTGATGAACAGCGAACGGTGATCGACGCCGCCCAAGCCCGCCAGCGAGATGAGCAGAAAGAATCCCCGCTGTTGACTCGGGCCGAAATCGTGCGCTGCGAGAATCTCGTCGAACCGGCAGACGCGCACGGCGTCGGAATGCACCGTGAGAAAGCTTCGCGGAATGTGGCAGTGGTGGAACGTCACCGTGCGGGATGCCGCATCGACGACGATCCGGACGCCCGCGCAGGTGGGATCTTCGGAAATCAGAATGCCTGGTGTGTCCCGCGATGCGCCATTTGTCATCGACTCGGTCCGGCTTCGGCGTTCAGAATCGCCGTCAGCAGTCCGTTCCAGGTGAATTCGGTCGCCTCGGCGGCGATCGGCAGGCCGAGTTCCCTCGCGGCTTCGGATGTCACGGGGCTGATGCTCGCCAGCTTCACTTTTCGACCGAGATGCTTCAGGGCGGCAGCCGGCATCAAGTCAACGAGGCATCGTGCGATCGCCGGACTGCTAAGCGCGATCCAGTCGAGTTGACCGCTGGAAAGCAGCCCGGCCGCATCGGGCGGCAGCGACTCGACATCGACGCTGCGATACGTTTCGACTTTGACCAGGTCGGCGCCGACGGCCGCAAGCCCTTCCGGCAGCACGTCGCGGCCGCGATCCGCAGCGGCCCAAAGGACACGCTTGCCGGCGGCAACCGGCTGCAGCGCCTCGACGAGACTTTCCGCCCGGTATTCCTCAGGAATCAGATCGGCCCGTAGATGAAACTCTTCGAGTTTCGCGGCCGTCGCCGGACCGATCACGGCAATGTTGAGATCGGCGAATTTTCGCAGATCCCAGCCTTGCTCCCAGAGCCGCGACAGGAACGCCTGAACTCCATTGGCGCTGGTGAACACAAGCCATTGAAACTCATCCAGCCGTTCGATCGCGGAGTCGACTGGCGACCAGTCGTCGGGCGGCCGAATGTCGACGAGCGGCATGAGCACCGGCTCGGCTCCGAGGGCGAGCAGCCGTTCGACGACGCCGTCGGCCTGATGCTCCGGCCGCGTCACCCCGATGCGCTTTCCAAGCAGCGGTCGTTGTTCGAACCACGCGATCGCCTCCCGCTGACGCACACAGTCGCCGACGACGATCAGCGACGGCGCATGCAGTTCCGCGGTTTTCGCGCTCGCCGCCACGTCGGCAAGCGTTCCTGCAATCGTGCGCTGCTGCGGGGTCGTTGCACGGCTGATGAGACATGCCGGCGTGGCGGGCGGTTTGCCCGATTCCATCAGTGCCGCGGCGATCTGTTCGATGCGGTGCAGGCCCATGTAGAACACGAGCGTGCCCGGAAAACGGGCGAGCGCATCGTAGTCGAGAACGGCGCCGGGTTTCGACGGATCCTCGTGCCCGGTAATGAACGCGACGGCGCTTGCCAGTTCGCGATGCGTCAGGCTCAGCCCGGCATAGGTCGCGGCGGCGATCGCGGCCGTCACACCAGGCACGACCTCGAACGGCACTCCGGCCGCGGCCAGCGCGGCGGCCTCTTCGCTGCCGCGACCGAACAGAAAAGGGTCGCCGCCCTTAAGTCGCACGACCGTCTTGCCGGCCTTCGCCGCGGCGATCAGACGTTCGTTGATCTCCTGCTGGTCGAGCCGCTTTCCGTCGGGGCCGGCGGCACGGCCGGTGCGTTCGCAGGCCGCCCGTGTGTGACGCAGCAATAGCGATGAGACCAGCCCGTCGTAGAGTACGACGTCAGCGATCGAGAGACAGTGCCGACCGCGAAGCGTCAACAAGCCGGGATCGCCCGGTCCGGCTCCGACGAGATAGACCGTGCCGGACTGCGGCGGATCGTCGGGAACCGAGGGAATCATCGAATCGAGGGTGGCCGTGGAGAGGCGGACGCCTGGCGGTTGCAACTGGAAGGTGTTCCGACGACGCTCTCGACATCATAGCGGCATCGACCCGACGTATCCTGCTCCACGATGACGAATCAACGGTCGGATCGCGGCGACACCAGCCCAACAGACAAGTCGGAATCCTGGAGGCCGGATCACCTGCTGGCGATCTGCTGGCGGCAGTGGCGGGCTGAGCGGTCGTTACGGCGACGAGGAATCGACTTTCGCACGACCGATCCCGATGCCGTTCGCCAGGCTTACGCAGCGATGACGCCCGAAGAATTCGCTGCCATCAACGGCCGGCAGAGGTGGGCCAACGCGAAGACGATCTACCGATCGATTCGCGGCTTGCTGCCCGAACGGCCGTTGTTCGCTCTCGACCTGGGCAGCGGACTCGGCGAATCGACCGCAAACCTGGCGAGTCTCCTTCATCCCGAGTCGCGGATCATCGGAATCGAATTCGCTGAACATCTCGTCAACATCGCCCGAGCGGGCGTCTATGCCGGATCCGACGGGCGATCGCGACCGCTGGTCTTTGTGGTTGGCTCCGTCCTCGAAACGTTCCGCGACGAACGCGGCGAGTCCATCGCCGATCGGTCGGTCGATCTCGTCAACGCAAGCGGGATCCTCGGACATCACCTCGACCCAGTCGATGCCGGACGCATGCTCGACGAGATCGCCCGCGTCCTCAAGCCTGATGGAATAGCGGCCCTCGACGTGGGGCCGAAGCTGTCCGCAGCCGCCTTGACCTCGCTGATGGCCGGTCGCGGCTTCGATCGCCTCCGCCGCACCCGCAGCAACCCGCTCGACCGCACGGGACAAGTCGTGTTCAAACGTGCCGAGCACCAACCTGTTTAGCCGCGACCGTCGAAGCGACGAGGCTAAAAGTCGTACCAGATTCCCGCGCCGAGCAGCTTCTCGTAGCGGTCGAAGAACGAGAACTGACGGCTGCGGCCGGTGTACAGCGTCAGGCCGAGTCGCAGAAGGTCATCCGAGGCGAGGCCGCGCCATTGCCAGCCGGCGACGACGCCAAGGCTGCCTTCGTAATCGAACTCCTGGCGCAGCAGCGTGTTCACGGCCGCGACGGGGGCACCCCGCCAGCCGGGAGCGACCGGCGGCTCGTATTCGGCACCCACTTGAAAG
>JBAQZJ010000226.1:0-2794 GCA_049790855.1 Planctomycetaceae bacterium
GGGTTTTCGGATAGCCTCTCAGAGTATCGACGAACGACCGGATCGGCTTCCGATCGAGGCATGCACCTCGACGCGATTACGATAGACGCGATTACGATAGAGGAGGCACGAATGACCCCTGAGCGGCGATCGCGAGCGATCCTGTCGTCACTCGTCGCTCTCGGTTATCTCGTGCTGGCGATGTCGATCACCTGGCCGCTGGCCACCTCGCTGCTCGACCATGTCTCACTCGGGTGGGAAGGCGTCGCTTCGGTTCCTGCATTGAACGTCTGGACGGTCTGGTGGAACGCCGATCGCGCAGGAGCCGGCCTGCGAGATTACTGGCACGCCCCGATCTTTCACCCGACGCGGTACTCCTTCGCATTCTCGGAAGCGCAGCCGACCACGCTGGTCGTCGCTCCGCTCGCTTCCCTGGTGGGGCCGGTCTTCGCCTACAACGTCTATCTGCTCGCCGTGCTGACTCTCAACGGCCTGACGGCGTTCCGGCTGTTGCGGCGCGTCGGGCTGGTGTTCGTTCCCGCTCTGCTGGGCGGCGTGATCGTCGAGACGCTTCCGATCGTTCAATGGCAGTTGGGCGTGCTGCAACTGACGACCCTCTGCGGCGTGCTCTGGGTTCTCGATCGACTCGTCGCCCTTCGCGACGGACAGGCAGCGAGACGGACCGAACAAGAGCGAACGGATGTCCGGCCGACGGCAGAGACGTCGCCCTCCGAATCGCCCCCTCCTTCCCTGCCGCGCGTTCGCGCGACCGACGCCGTCCTGCTCGCCGTCGCCGCGGCGGCCTGCTATGCGGCGTGCAATTATTTCGGCCTGTTTCTGTCGGTTCTGCTGCCGCTGTCGTTCCTGCCTCTGGTGTGGGGGCGTTGGTGCAGTTGGAAGTTCTGGGTGCTGCTCGTGCTCTCGGCGGCGATCGCCGCCGGGCTGTCGGCTCCAATCCTGTTGGCGCAGCTCGCCGCGAAGACGGAATACAAATGGTCGCGCGAGGAAGGTCTGCTGTATCGGCTTTCGGCGCAACCGCGAGATTATCTCAACCCGCACCAGCCGCCGTTGATCGAAGGACTCGACCTCAAAGATCCGAATCGCCATTTGTGGACACTTGGTCCAGGGCCGTTCAAGGTCATTCTTGCAGCGACGGGCCTTGCGGCAGGACTGATGATGCGCGGTCGAAGACGCTGGACGTTGTTTCTCATCCTGTTCGGCGGCTGGGCGTTCCTCCTGTCGCTGGGATTGGCGTGGGAGGTCGTCGACGGGCCGCGCATAAGATTGCGAGCGACGGAATACGATCCCGTAACCGGCTGGCTGCCGTACCGGTGGTTGATGGCGGCGCATCCCGGCCTGTCGCTCGCACGCAGCCCGTTTCGCTTCGCGTTTTTCGTCCACCTGGCGATCGCACTTCTTGCCGCGAACTCGCTCGATGCCGTATGGGTCGGTGCGCGACGACTTGCGACGCGCTGGAGGCCCGTTGTGGCGCGGTCCGTCGTCGCAATGGCGTCTGTTTTTGTGCTCGCGGTGGGCGGTTATGCGGCCGCGGAGATCGTTCCGACGAAGCAGAATCTCTTCGCCTTGCCGTCACTCGACCAGGCTTGGATTCGCTGGCTGAAAGAGAACTCCGACCCCGCCCGGCCGATCCTCTGCCTGCCGTTTCCGATGGGCGAAAACGTAGGTGATTACGAACGGACCGCCCTGTTCATGTACGAGCAAATCGGGCACCGTCGCGCGATGGTCGGCGGTTATTCAGGCTTTTTCCCCCCCTCATTTCTCGACCTGAAGTCGATGATGACACATTTTCCCGACGAGGTCGTCATCGACGAGCTTCGAGACCGCGAAATCGAGTACGTCGTCTCCTCCGACGAGAACTGGACGATGCTGGCGAAGCGGACGGCCTCGCTCCGCTTGGCATTCCGCGATGAAGATGCGAAGGTGAGCGTCTTCGCCATTCAGCCACCGGTCGATCTCGACGGCCGAGCTGCGCCGTAAATCCCGCGAACGTCGTTTCGAACATCACAGTCCTTCATCGATGATCGATCGTATGGCACCGTCACTCCGCCTTGCCGCCGTCATTCTGGCCTTCGTCTCGACCGTCGTCGCCCAGGAGACGCAAGAGACCCAGTCGTCGGCCATGCAGTACCCGCTCGCCGTCGCCGCCGACACCGACGGCGTCGTCTACGTCGCCGATCGTGACCTGCCGGGGGTCTGGAAGGTGACCGACGGCAAGCCGGAAGTCTTTTTTCAGGCGTCCAAGCAATTCCGGACGCCGTTGAACGCTCCTCGCTGCGTCGCGATCGACGCCGAAAACCGCGTGCTGGTGGGAGATTCGGCAACGCGAGAGGTCTATCGCTTCTCAGCCGACGGCAAACCCGAGCCGCTCACGCGCGGCTACATCGGCATCCCTTCGGCGATCGCCGTCGCCGGCGACGGAACGATCTTCGTGTCCGATCTCGAAGCGCACCGCATCTGGTCGCTCCCGAAAGACGGGCTGAAAGAGGGCGAGGAGCCGAAGGAGGTTGCGGTCATTGCCGGCGTGCGAGGGCTGGCGTTCGATCACGACGGAAAACTGCTGGCGGTGACGACGCTCGAAGACCAGATTCGCCGGATCGGCGACGACGGGCAGATCGAAACGGTGGTCAAAGGCCGGCCGTTCAAGATGCCGCACCATCTCGTCGTGGGCGGCGACGGCAGCCTCTTCGTCGCCGACAACTACGCCGTGACGATCTGGAAAGTGCCTCCCGGCAGCGAACCGGCCGCGTTCGTCGAGGGCGAACCGCTGGTCAAACCCGTCGGCCTCGGCAAGCGT
>JBAQZJ010000227.1:0-8273 GCA_049790855.1 Planctomycetaceae bacterium
CAAAACGTTCTCTCTCTACGTCTTCCACGCCCCTCCTGCGACAGCCCGCCGCCTACGCGACACGCCGCCCCGGAAGAGCCGGAAAACTTAGGCTCAATACAGGGTTCTACCGAGTTGTCAAAGAACATCCCCCACCGAATCGGCAGTCCCAGCGGGCCTGCTTTCCGCGGCGGGGGAAAGGTATATTATCGCCCGGCATCGGCCCGTCAATCCTTCGCACCAAGTTTCTGAAGATTTTTGCGCCCTCGATGCCATCGCTGCCCACCCGCCCTGAATTCCACTGCCCCGACGGCGACACGCTGCACTCACTCCGGGTGAAAACCCCCATCGTCGCCGTCGACTTGGCGCAGCTTCGACACCTGGCCCGCGCTTTGGGGAAGGCCCATGCGGCGTGCAGGCTCGACTGGCTGCCCAAGACGTGCTGGGCCGGCGTTCCGGCCGTGACCGAAGCGTTTCGCGATGCGGGGGCTGCGGGCATCACCTGCGACTCTCTTCACGAAGCGCAGGCGGCGGTGAATGCTCTCAGCCGGACCGTCACGATCCTGCTGCCTCCCGTCGTCGGCGACGGCCCCACTCAACTCGCGACGCTCGCCAGGCGGGCCGCGGTTTCCGTCGTCGTCGATCACTTCGCACAAGCCGAACGGCTGGCGACCACCTGCCAGGCGACCTTGTCGAAGATCGACCTGCTGTTACGGGTGGACGTCGGACGCGAACGGCTCGGCGTGCGGCCGGGACCGGATTTGCACGATCTCGCCTGCGGTCTCGCAGGGCTGCCGGGCGTGCGGATGGCGGGAATCGCGGTTGAAATCACGACCGCCGAATCGAACGGTGTCTCCAGTCTGCGACCCGCCGAGTTGGTCCGTGTGCTGGCCCGCTGTCGAACCAGTCTGATGCGAGCCGGGTTTCCGGCGGAAGTCGTCAGTGTCAGCCGGCTCGCCGACGTCGACGACGAAGACGATCAACATCGCCCCAGGGCGACGCAGGCCCGCACCGCACTTCCTGACGGTCCCGGCAGCCCCTTCTTCGTCGTTGCCGGAGTGATCGGCCGTCCGACGCGGAATCAGGCGGTGATCGATGCCGGCCGAGAGTGGCTCGGTGATGCCGCTTCGGTTCTCGGACCCTCCAGTCGTCATGCCCGGTTGATGGCGATCGAAGACGGTTTTGCAGTGCTGCACTTGCAGCGAGCCGGCCACGGACTCGTCATCGGCGACACCGTCGCTCTGGCACCGACTCGCCCCCTGCGAGCGCCGGCAAGCCTCGTGCTGCTCGACGACGTCCACGGCTGGCGAACGGAGCCGACCGGCGTCTTCGCAGACACGCGGTGATCGCATTTCGGCCGCGCTGGTCGCCTGTCGTTCGCAGGACGATCCCCCATGCGACTTCGGGCGAAGTCATTCTCGACGGATTCGTTCGCATCCGGGAACACTATCGGGGTGGCATCGACTTTGCGGCCCTTGCAAACGGGTCACTCTGGAATCTCGGCCACGACCGCGCCCGAACCGGCATCGATCGGGAATTCGAGAACGCGTGGTCACCTAGGAACTGCGCAACACAGGGAGCGACAGTCATGTTGAAATGGACCGCCCGCACGTTCGCCTTGGCGGCGGCGCTGCAATTGGGATTGGCATCGGCGCAGGACGCCGATGCGGATGTCGAAGCCGATCTCATTCCACCAGGCCCCGCTGAAGTCGAAGCTGGTGCTGAAGTCGAAGCTGGTGCCGAAGTCGATGCTCCGAGAGACGCCGACCTCGACGCCCCGGCCGACATTGAAGCCGATGTCGAGGCCGATACGACGCTCGCGCCGACGGACGACGCGCGTGAAGCGCGACCCGATCGGCAGGCCGGACCGCCCGCGGCTCGGAGCGAGGTCCGGCGCAATGAACTTCGTCGCGACGAAGAGCTCCGCCGTAATGAGACGAACCAGGATCTTCCCGACGCCGTTGACGATCGCGGCGGGGCGATCCAGCGGGAATCGCGATACCGTCCCGACGCTGCCGCCGAGGGCGAGTTCGAAATCAGCGACCGAGTTCGATCGGCGACTTCGAATCTCGATATCGACGACGCCACCCGGTCGCGTTATCGCTGGCACAATGGCGAATGGTGGTTCAAGACGACTTCGGGAACCTGGAAGTTCCACCGCGACGGCGACTGGCACGCCTTCGACCCGACCACCTATCGGGCGCCCCGGCCGGGCATCATTTATTCCGACGGCGGCTCGTCGGGTTATGCTCCGCAGTCCGGCTACAGCGGCGGCTATGCCGTCCCGCAGACGTATTCGTCCGGCGGATACTATTACGAAAGTCGTCCGTATGCGACGACGCGACGCTACGGCGTTTACCGGCCTGACTACGAACGCCACGACGGGCGGTACTACGGCGGCAACTACGGCGGTCGCGTCTACGGCAACGATTATTACGGCAACAGCTCCTACGACAACGGCTTTTACGGCGGTCGTGGCTATGGCTACCAGGGTTACAACCCGCGCAACGACCGGTATTACGGTTCCGGCCCGTATGGCGGGCGCTACTCGATCGACGGCGACCGGTATCGCGGCGGCGTGATCGGCAGCCAGATCGGTGGTCAGATCGGCGGCCGAAGCGGTGCCATCATCGGCGGAGCGATCGGAGCCGAAGCGGCGGATTGAGCGCCGGCTGATCCGGCGGCCCGGACAGAGACCCGGCTTCTTCAAGAAGCCGGGTCTCTGTTGCGCCTTTCGCGTTCTTTCTTGCGCCCGGTTTGGGCTACACTGGCCGTGGAACCTCCCTCCGCCAGGATCGCCCATGCCGCCGCTGGCCCGACTGATTTCGCTCGGCATTCTGACGACGCTGATCGTCCTGCTGGGCATCACCTTCTACCAGGTGCTGGCGCCGTTTCTGTTGCCGTTGTTCCTGGCATGGGTCACGGCGATTCTCTGTCGGCCGCTCTATTTGTGGGCCGTCGAACGCACGGGCCGTCGCCCGCGGCTGGCGGCCGGGTTGACGACCGCGGCCCTGCTCCTCGTCGTGCTGTTGCCGTTGGCGCTGGGAACGGTGTTCGCCGCCGCCCAGTTGATCGGGGTGGCGACGAACCTGCTCGACCGGGAAGACGACCTGCGGCAACGGCTCACGGATTTGACGAGCGATCCTCGCGTCGTCGCCGTCGCCCGCTGGCTCGAGCCGTATCTGGCCGAAGTTCCCGATGAAACCTCGCCGACCCTTCCGCAAGATCCGGCGTACGCGATCGCTCCCGAGCGCGACCCGTTCCTCGAGACGCACCGCCTTGAACTGCCGACGACCGAATCGCCGTCGGAGGATCCTGATGCCGAACCGCGCGAGCCGACTCCCGAAGAGCTGAAACGAGCCGCGGAGGAGGAAGCACGGGCCGCGGAAGAAGCGCGGCGGCAGCTCGAGCTGCGGCTGCAGGCGAGCGTGCAATCGACGCTGCGTTACGTCGGTGCTCGCACGATCGGCCTGGTGAGCGAAGTGCCCGGCGTCGCGCTGGGCGTGCTGGGGCAGGCCGTCAGCCTGCTCGTCGCACTCGTCATGTTCTCGATCGGGCTGTACTACTTCCTTTGCGACGGGCCAGAGCTGATCAAGGCGGCCGAAGCCCTGATTCCCGTCCGGAACGACTATCAGCAGGAACTGCTGCGACGGTTCGACCAGGTCGTGCGGGCCGTCGTGCTGTCGACGTTCCTCTCGGCACTCGCGCAGGGCATTCTGACGACGATCGCGTTGTGGGCGCTCGACTTCCACCATCTGTTCGTGTTCTTCGTGCTCGCTTCGCTCGCCGCGATGATTCCGCTGGCCGGCACGTGGGTCGTCTGGGCGCCGTGTGCCGCGTGGCTCGCGTTGCACGAGCACGCCTACCTCAAGGCGGCAGGTCTGGTGATCTTCGGGCTGGTGGTCGTCGGTACGGTCGACAACCTGATTCGTACCTACATCCTCAACAGCAGCGCGAAACTGCACCCGCTGCTGGCGTTCGTGAGCGTGCTGGGCGGCCTGCAGGTGATGGGCTTGTGGGGCGTGTTCATCGCCCCGGTCGTCGCCGCCTGCCTGCACGCCCTCATACAAATCTTCAACGCCGAGCTGAAGACGTTTTCGCAAGAACGAGCCGCGGTTCGCGATGGAACCGACGACGACGAAATGCCGCTCCCGACCATTTCCCGCCCGACGGCTTCACCGACGAGCGAGGCACCTGCATCGCCGCTCGCCGAGCGAGAACAACCGGCCGAGAAACCGCAGCGGCAGGAAGCGTGAGACCGGGCGATGCTGACGGAACCCCTTGTTCACCCTCCGAGCGGTCAGGACTTCGCCGCCGACTTCGGCCGCCATCTGCCGCGGCAGCGGACCGATCATCCGCCGACGACCAGTTCCTCCCCCGCGCACACGCGGTTCCGTCCCTTCGCTTTCGCCCGGTAGAGTTGTTCGTCGGCGCGGCGAAGCGCGGCGTCGAGGTCGCGATCGGTCGCCGCGAACGCGGCAAGGCCGAAGCTCGCCGTGATCGACGTCAAACGGCCGGCATGCGCGAACGGATACAGGGCGACGGCGGCGCGCAGGTCTTCGGCGAGATGACCCGCTTCGTCCAGATCGCGATCGGGCAGGAGGGCGACGAACTCTTCGCCGCCGTAACGGGCGATGATCGCGTCGTCAGGCAGCGACGCCCGCCAGAGCCGCGCCGCCTCGCGGAGGACCGCGTCCCCGGCTTGGTGGCCATGCTCGTCGTTGAGACGCTTGAAGTGGTCGAGATCCGAGAGCAGCAGCGTCAACGGCATTCCCGTCGCGGCGGCCTCGGTCAATTCTTCGCCGGCTGCCTCGAAGGCGCCGCGATTGAGCAGGCCCGTCAGCGGATCACGACGCGACGCGTCTTCGACGCGGCGGAACAATTGGGCGTTCTTAATACCGAGCGCCGCCAGGTTCGCGAGTACGTAGAGCATGCGGGCGAAGCTCGGGTCGGTCCGATCGGGGTCGTCGACGACCAGCAGGCCCAGCAGTTCGTCGCCGGCGAGCAGCGGCGCAACCCCGGCGGGAAGTCGCCCGCCGTCGGTCGCGAAGACCGGCAAGTCGGGGTACGACTCGACGGCCGACGCCGCGAACACATGCCGTGTTTCGATCACCCACTGTGCGATTCCGCTCGTCGGGTCGGGCACGAAGTGTCCGGCGTCGCGCAGTCGAGGCGGCAACGACGCGACGAGCGATCGGCGCGAGCCGTCCCAGAAGTAGACGGCGGCGTAACGACACTTCAAGGCCGAGCGAGCCGTCGTGACGATCGTCGGAACCAGCGTGTCGAGATCGATGTGCGTCGCGATGCGACGCCCGGCCTCCTGCAGCGACAACAGCGACGTCGCACACCCGAGAACCTCGTCGTCCGACGGCGACTGGAAGAACGGTTCAGACCGCTGAACCGCGTCGGCGTGCATCTGCCGGTTGAGACGCTCCAGATCGAGCAGGTGCTGCTCGTGCTCATGCCGGCGGGCACCCGCAAGCACGAGTGCGGCGATCGCCGCCGCGAACCCGACCGCCGGGCCGGCCAGCTCGACCGACGCATAGAGGTCGCGACACAGGCCGACCAGGCCGACGGAGACCAGCGTGACCGTCGCCGCCGTCGCGGTGCGTCGACCTGCGACCGTTGCGGCGACGGCGGCAGGCAGTCCGCACAGCACGGCCATCTCGCCGGCCGAATAGCCGAGTCGCGGCCCCGCCCACGCCCCGAGGGCGCCGAACCCCAGCGTCAGTCCGACCGTCGCCGGCAGCTCCATGACTTTCGAAAGCGGCATTATAAAGGCGCAGTCTCAGCCGAAGGCGGACGGACGGCACGAGGCCGCCGTCGCCCAAGGGGGCAAACGACGCGGCGGCAGACTCCATCTGGCTTGTCGGCCCGAAACAAGCGCCGGAGACATTCGCTGCACACCGCGGGGGACGACGAACGACGCGATCGACCCGCCAAGGCGAGTCTAGTTCACGATCGCGCGTGCCGCGGGTTGGCGAGGTGGAAACACGCCGCGTTCGATGATGCCGTTCCTGCCGATTTTCTCGCCCGGGCCGCTGTACGAAGCGGCCCGACGGCCGGGAATCGATACGCCTCGCAAACTTTGCCCCGGCGACGTAACTCGCCCGGCATCCGGTGCCGATCCCGCGACCGGCAACGTTTCCTGTTGCGTTGATTCGCGTTCCCGACAAGAATACTTCGGCTCCGAACGCGACGTTCCCTGATCGATCGCCGCGATCACCCGGTAGACGGACTCTGCCTGGATGAGATGAAGGCGTCTGCCCAGATGGCCATGCCCGCAGTGTCCTCCCCGTCGTTCGAAGGCGACTTTCCGCCGTTCCGACCGCATCCGCTCTTGCGGAGCGGTCACGCTCAGACGCTCGCGGCGAACTACCTGCACGGCGCCCCGAAGACGCGGACCGCCGAGGCGGTTCACCACGTCCAATTGGAAGACGGCGACCACGTCGTGCTGCACGACGACCGGCCGGCGTCGTGGAGGCCCGGTGCCCCGGCGGCGCTGTTGCTGCACGGGCTGGCCGGCAGCCACCGCAGCGCGTATCTCGTGCGGGCCGCCCGCAAGCTGAACGACCGCAACGTGCGGACTTTCCGCATGGACTACCGCACCTGCGGAGCCGGTCTCGAACTGGCGACCCGGCCCTATCACGCCGGCCTGTCGAACGACGCCGCCGCGTCGCTGTGGTTCATCGCGAAAGAGTGTCTCGATTCACCGATCGGCCTGGTCGGCTATTCGATGGGCGGCAACGTCGCCCTCAAAACTCTGGGCGAGCACCCGCACACCCTGCCCGACACGCTGACGCGGGCCGCCGTCGTCAACCCGGCGATCGACCTCGCCGTCTGCTGCAACTACCTGACCGGGCCGATTCAGCGGCTCTACGACCGGCATTTCGCGCGGGCGCTCACGCAGCACGTCTCGCAGCACGCGTCGTTCACCGAGTTCCACCGCGAGCTGCGGATGCTGCCCGTCCGAACGATCCGCGACTTCGACGAGCGGTTCACGGTGCCTCACTGGGGCTTCGGCACGGTCGAAGAGTATTACCGCGCCGCGAGCGCCGCCCAGTTCGTCAAACAGATCACCGTGCCGACGCTGATGCTGCACAGCCGCGACGACCCGCTCGTCCCGATGCAGCCGTTCGACACTCTCGACCGGTCGGACGCGGTCACGCTGCACGTCTCCGAACACGGCGGACACCTGGGCTTCATCGGCGTGGGCGGAGTCGACCCCGACCGCCGCTGGATGGACTGGCGCATCGTCGACTGGCTCACCGGCCGCGTCGGCCCGGTTCACGTCCCGGCCTCGTCGCCCGGCCGCTCCTGGCGAATGACCATCCCCGGCTGCACGCCGTCGCGCGAGCCAAGCCCCGCAGGCGTCGAGTAGGACGGGGTTCCAAACCCGTCCGAGCCGGCAGTGCATGCTGCGCCTTTGAGAGGCTCAGGCCACGCCACCCTTCACAGAGGTCTGCGCGGTCGGGTGGCTGGGGACGGGCCGCCAATCGCCTTGGCGACATGATCGCGTCCGCCGGCCCGCCCCCAGTCGGTCGTCATTCGACTGGGGGCGACGCGATCACGTCTACGCCAGAGATCACGTCGAGGGCGCGTCGTCCCCAGCCACCCGCCGGGTGCGCGGATCGTTCCCTCAGCTTAATTCCAGCGCGAACGTGAGCGCCGTTTCGACCTCCGCCAGGCGGGCGGGAGTGAGCGTCGTGATGCGACGCAAGAAGAGCGCCTTTTCGACCGTCAACAGGACGTCGCAGTTCACGACGCAATTCTGCGGCATTCCCTCTGCCTGTGTCAGCCGCACTTCACTCGCCAGACTGCGAAAGGTCCGCGTCACTTGGGCGACGACGAGTTGATTCCTCGTGCCGACGACGGCGGACCGCGTCAGAATCACGACTGGACGCGTGCCGGCAGGTGGGTCCAACTGCACCCACCAAACCTCACCCCGGTTCATCGGTCGTCCCCGGAGCGTGCGGCGCCCAGTCTTCCCGGGGCAGGAATCTCGCCGCCATCGAGGCGGAACTCCGCGCCCAATCCTCGTCGCGGTCTTCCGGCCAATCGAAGTCGGAAAGATGCGCCAGGAGAACAGAACGCGCCGTCTCCTCCGGCGTCTCACCTCGCTCTGCGGCGAGCTTGCCGAGGCGGGCTTCGTCGGCGAGGTCGAGGCGAATGGTGATCATGGAGACGTTCTCGTCGATGCGGGCGGTCGACAGCATTCTACTCGATTGGGCGCATGTTTCAGAGCAGGTCGTGCCGGTCAGGGCGCGAAGATCCGAGCCGCGACCGTCAGGGAG
>JBAQZJ010000228.1:0-1552 GCA_049790855.1 Planctomycetaceae bacterium
GGGAATCGCAAAGTGCATGCAGGCGGCAGGCACGACGAAGTTCACCAGCGCGGGCAGGAACAAGGCGAAGAACTCGAAGAACGGCAGCTTGCCGCTCTGCCAGACCATCAGCGTCGTGATGTCGCCGAACGGGCTGAACGCGCCGCCGGCGTTCGCCGCAACGACGAGATTGATCGCTCCCAGCGCGACGAACCGCGGGCTTTCGCGGCCGACCGCCGCCAGTGCGCCGAACGTGATCAGCGCCGTCGTCATGTTGTCGAGCACCGGCGAGAGGAAGAACGACAGGAAGCCCGTCACCCAGAACAACGACCGGTAGCCCAGCCCGCTGCCGATCAGCTTGTCGCGCAGCACGTCGAAGATCTTGCGTTCGTCCATCGCGTTGACGTAGGTCATCGCGACAAGCAGAAACAGGAACAGCTCGGCGTATTCCATCAGGTAGTGCTTCACCGCCTCACCGACGGCTTCGCGGGCTTCCTCCTCGGCGGTCGAGTCGCTGCCGTTCAGCTCTTCGCCGGCCGGCGCGGTCGCCTCGGCGTGGGCCGGATGATCCGGCGGCAAAGCGGGCGGGAACAGGGCGATCAGCGTCCAGATCAGGCCGGCGGCGAGCATCACCGGCTTGCTCTTGCGCATGTGCGTCAGCTCTTCGAGCACCACCAGCAGGTAAGCGAGCACGAAGATCAGCGGCACGCCGATCGCCACGAACGGCGAGAGGGCCGAGAGCTTCGAGCCGACGTCGGCGAAGGCGAGCACCGACACGGAATCGACGACCGATGCGAGAGACGACGGGATCGAAGACACGGAAGACCCTCGTGGCCTCCGCCGGATCTCCCGGCCTCGATCCGACGGACGGTGTGGCCTCGTCACAGACCGCCGCAATGCCGGGTCGGCGGTCGAGGCTCTGCCGGAAGCGTCGCCGCACGAGCCGCGGAAGTTCAAGCCCGACGGTAACGCGACCGCGACCGCGGCCCGGCTGCGGGTCGTGGGTCCGTTTGAACGAGGCAGCCAAGATCGTCGCCTTTCGCTCGGCGAAAAGACGTGACTTTCGCGGAGCGAAAAGACGACATTCCATCAAACGGACCCACGGTCCGGCTGCGGCGAGCCGATTTTCCTGGGAACACGCCGCCCCGCCGCCGGGGTAAGATGCCTCCTGGAACCGTGTCGCATCCTTGAAGGAGGGCGGTGGTGTCGTCGAATCGTCCGAGCGAACGGAGCCTCGTGCGGAAACCGCCGAGCAAAGGGCCGCTGCTCGCGGTCGCCCCCGACGTCTTCTGCCTGCAGCTTTCGATCGTCAACGTCTATCTGCTGGGGCACGTCGGATGCGGCGATCGCGGCTGGGTGCTGATCGACGCCGGGCTGTTCGGCTCGGCGGGGGCGATCCGGCGGGCGGCCCAGGATCTGTTCGGGCGTGACGCCCGGCCAAGTGCAATCGTGCTGACGCACGGCCATTTCGACCATGTCGGCGCCGCGCGCAGCCTCGCCGACACCTGGGACGTCCCGATCTTCGCGCATCGCCTCGAAATGCCGTATCTCACTGGACGGTCGGCCTACCCGC
>JBAQZJ010000229.1:0-5301 GCA_049790855.1 Planctomycetaceae bacterium
CTCCCTGACGGTCGCGGCTAAACAGTTCGCCTTCATCGCGTTACAATGAGGCGACGACCACGCATTCGAGTGCGACGCCCCAATGAGCGACACCCACCGGGAGTTCCATGCGATCGACGACGCCGTCGCTGCACTACGCGCCGGCCGGCTCGTCATCGTCGTCGATGCCTACGAACGCGAAAACGAAGGCGACTTCATCGCGGCCGCCGAGACCGTCACGCCCGAGATGGTCGACTTCATGCTGAAGTACGGTCGAGGCGTGCTTTGCACGCCGCTGGTCCGCGAGACGGCCGAACGCCTGCGTCTGGCCCCGATCGTCGCCGACGACCAGAACACCGCGCCGCACCGCACGCCGTTCCTCGTTCCCATCGATCACGTCGCCGCCGGCACCGGCGTCAGCCCCAGGGCACGCACGCACACGATTCGGGCGCTGGCCGACCCGCACGCGAAGCCCGACGACTTCGTGCGGCCGGGACACATCAGTCCGCTGCTCGCCCGCGAAGGCGGCGTCCTGCGTCGCGCCGGTCATACCGAAGCGACCGTCGATCTCGTGCGGATGTCGGGGCACAAGCCCGTCGGCGTGCTGATCGAAATTTGCAGCCGCGACGGCGAGGGCATGGCCGACTTCGACGAACTGAAGTCGATCAGTGCCGAATACGGCATTCCGATCGTCAGCATCGAAGACCTGATTCGCTACCGGCGGATGCGGGAGCAACTCGTCCACCGCGAGGCCGAGGTCATCATTCCCACCGGCCATTACGGCGACCCCCGCGTCATCGTCTATCGCGTCGAGCACGATGCGAACGAACCGGTCGCGATCGTCTGGGGCGAACCGGGGGCCGCGAAAGAACCGCCCCTCGTGCGGATGCACTCGTCGTGCTTCACCGGCGACCTGCTCGACAGCCTCCGCTGCGATTGCGGCGACCAACTCCACATGGCGATGGGCATGATTCGCGATTCCGGCTGCGGAGCACTCGTCTACCTTCCCCAGGAAGGTCGCGGCATCGGCCTGACCGCGAAGCTCAAGGCCTACGTCTTGCAGGACCAGGGCGTCGACACCGTCGAGGCCAACCATCGCCTCGGCTTCAAAGCCGACCAGCGCGACTACATGGTCGGCCTGCAGATCCTCAAGGACCTCGGCCTCCGCGAAATCAAGCTGCTGACGAACAACCCCAAGAAAGTCGACCCGTTCCTGAAAAACGCAATGGACCTCAAGGTCGTCGAACAGATCCCGATCATCGCCCCGCCCGAAAAGCACCGCGAACGGTACATGGCGACGAAGCGCGAGAAGATGGGCCACCTGCTGCCGCGCGGTGAGTGAGAGACGAGAGACGTTTAGCCGCGACCGCCAGGAAGCGCGTGACTTCGTCCCGGACCTCGATCCCGCGCTCCGCGTGCGACACGGATCACGAAGAGACGCGATGCGGTGCGTCGCACCCGTGGGTTCATGCGGAGTGTGGGACTCCGCAAAGACAGTCGGGTGGCATGGAACGGGCTGAAAGCCCGTCGTCCCTTGTGCGCAGCACCGGACGGAGAATCGCGCCTGGCCGCCGCCGAGGATCCGAATTGCTCCCGAATTGCTTGACACCGGGGTCACTCAAATGGTGAACTTTCCCCATCCTGTCCATTCCGCCGTGGCGATCGGCCTCTCATCCGATCTCCACTTCGCGGATCAATCATCGTCCTGGATTCATGTCACCTACCGGGGGCCGGGCCGTGTCCAAGTTTGTGTTGCGACTGCTGACGTTCGCCGTCTTCTCGATCCTTGCCGCAGATGCCAGCAAGGCGGACATCACCTGGAACCTGACCTACGCGGATGATGGCACTGGCTTCGGTTTCGATTCCCAGACCACGATCGGGGCGACGCGACAGGCGACGATGACCGCCGTCACGCAATACATCAACAGCGTGGTCGACGCGGATGGCGTGATTGATCTTCAAATTGAACAGTCGCTGAATGTCGGCGCATTTACGACCCCATTGGGAACCGCCGGTTCGCAGTATTCGTGGTTTGTGGGCGACACGGGTTTTGTCGACGGCTGGGTCCAGCGACACGCGACGACGGGCACCGATCCCAGCGGCTCGACCAGTCCGGACGGTTTTGCCCAGTTCGACTTCGGCTACACTTGGAATTCGGATCTCAGCGATCCGGCGTTCGAGGAGTTCGACCTGTTCTCAGTCGCGTTGCACGAGTTCACGCATGCTCTTGGTTTCGCATCGGTGATTCAACCAGACGGCACGAGCGGACTTGCCGACAATCTTTATTCCACGTTCGACAGTTTTCTGCGGGATTCGCTCGGAGATCCATTGATTGACGCAGCCGGCAACTTCATCGCAGACTCGTCGGTCTTGACGAGCGGGAGCGTATTTTTCGAAACGGCCGCTGGCGCCATGATCGAACTGTACGCGCCGAATCCGTTCGCCCCCGGCTCCAGCCTAAGCCATGTCGACCTCGACGACAGCGTGATGTCCTTCTCGATCTTCAATGGCGAGATGCAGCGGACGTATTCCGCCGACGAGCTCGCGATTCTCGGCACGATCGGCTACGACGTGCAGGTGGCGGCTGTGCCCGAGCCGTCGTCGTTGCTGCTGCTGGCCGTGACCGGTGCCGGCATCGGTCTCTGCCGCATCCGCCGTCGTCGTGCGACGACCGAAACGCAAACGGCAGCGTGATTTCGCTTGGGAACCGCGCCCCGCACGTCACCCCGTGCCGATGCGTTCCAGCAGGCGTTCGCGGACGGCTTTCGGGTCGGCGCCTTTGAGCTGTTTCATCACCTGGCCGATCAGCGGGCCGACGGCCTGTTGCTTGCCGCCGCGAACGTCTTCGATCGCTTTGGCGTGCTTCGGCTCGGCGAGAACGACGTCGATCGCCTTGTCGACTTCGCCGGTGTCGGTGACGAGCAGCAGGCCCTTCTCGGCGATGATTTGCTCGACGGTCGCATCGTCGACCTGTTCCGGCGGAATCGCCAGCAGATCCGCAAACACTTCGCGGCCGCCTTTGACGGTCATCCGTCCGTCGACGATTCGCTTGAGGACGCCGCCGAGGACCGTCGCCGGAATCGGAAACGCGTCGATCGACAGCTTGCGGTCGTTCAATTCGCGCAGCACGTCCTGCGTGACCCAGTTCGCGGCCTGTTTGCCGTCGCCGCAGGTCTGGGCGGTCGTTTCGTAGTAGTCGGCGACCTCTTTGCTGTGCGAAATGATGACGCCGGCGTCGTACTGCGACAGGCTCCATGCGTCGATCAGCCGTTCGCGTCTCTCGGCCGGCAGTTCACCCAACGTGGCACGCACTTCCTCGATCCATTCGTCGGTGACCGTGACGGGCACGAGGTCGGGATCGGGGAAATAGCGGTAGTCCGACGCCTCTTCCTTGCTGCGAAGCGGGTAGCTGACGCCGCGTTCCATGTCCCAGCCGCGGGTTTGCTTCGGAACGTCGCCGAGCCGTTGCCCCGTCTTCTGGAACTCTTCGAACTGTCGCTTCGCTTCGTGCTCGCAGGCCATTTCGACGCCGCGGAAGCTGTTGAGGTTCTTGACCTCGACGATCGGCGTCGGAATGTTGTGCCCGTCGTCGGTGTGAACGTGCAGGTTGACGTTCACGTCGCAGCGCAGGCTGCCTTCCTGCATGTTGCAGTCGGAAACGCCGAGATACGTCAACAACAGTTTGAGTTCGTCGAGGTACTGCTTCGCCTCGGCGGCGCTGCGCAGATCGGGCTGACTGACGATCTCGACGAGCGGCGTGCCGGCGCGGTTCAGGTCGACGCGGCTGTCGCCTCCCCCTTCGTGCAGGTTCTTACCCGCGTCTTCTTCGAGGTGCGCGCGGATGATGCCGATCTTGCGGACCTGGTCATCAGCCGTCTTCAGATCGAGAAAGCCGTCGGAACAAAGCGGCAGATCGTACTGGCTGATCTGATACGCCTTGGGCAGATCGGGATAGTAGTACTGCTTGCGGTCCCACTTCGTGAACGGGGCGATCTCGCAATTCAAGGCCATGCCGACTTTCACGGCGAGCCGGAACGCCTCGCGGTTCATCACCGGCAGCGTGCCAGGCAACCCGAGCGTCACGGGGTCGGTCTGCGTGTTCGGCGCGTCGGGATTGAACCGGTTCACGCAGCCCGAAAACAGCTTCGTCCGCGTCAAAAGCTGAACGTGAACTTCGAGGCCGATGACGGTTGTGTAATGCATGGCGTTTCAAAGCAGCCCGCGAATCATGCGAACGGATCTAAAGGCGAACCACAAAGGGCACAAAGATCACGAAGAATGCGCAAAGGGACGTTCCGACGGTCGGCGGCTCCGTCGATACGGAGTCGTCGCCTCGGAGGGAAATTCTTTGTGCCCTTCGTGCTCTTTGTGGTTCACTTCCTTCTTCTTCATTTGAGTCGATTCGCGTGACTCGCGGGTATGTTTCCTATGCCAACGGCGGTCGCCGCGTGTGCCAGTCGGTTTCGCGTTCGAACATTCGGGCGGCGCGGATCAGCCGTTCTTCCTGGAGAGGCGGGGCGAGTAGCTGCATTCCGATCGGCAGGCCGCCGCTGCTCATTCCTGCCGGGATCGAAATGCCCGGCAGGCCGGCAAGGTTCGCACCGATCGTAAAGATGTCAGACAGGTACATCGCGAGCGGGTCGTCGACCATGTCGCCGAGCCGGAACGCCGGCGTCGGCGCCACGGGTGTCAGCATGACGTCGCAACTGCCGAACGCCTCGTCGTAGTCGCGACGGATCAACCGGCGAACTTTGAGCGCCTTATTGTAGTACTGGTCGGCATACCCGGCCGAGAGCGCAAACGTGCCGAGCATGATGCGTCGTTTGACCTCGTCGCCGAAGGCTTCGCCGCGGCTGCGGGCGTACAGGTCGATCATGTCGTCAAACGTTTCCGCCCGGTATCCGTAATGGATGCCGTCGTAGCGAGCGAGATTGCTGCTGGCTTCGCAGGGAGCGATGACGTAGTAGGTCGCGACACTGTAGCGCTGGTGCGGCAGTTCGATCTCGACGATCGACGCCCCCATCGCCCGATAGTGGTCGATCGCGGTCTGGAGAGCCGTGTTCACCTCGGGATCAAGCCCTTCGGCGAAATGGGTCCGGTCGATTCCGATTTTCAGACCCGCGATCGGCTCTTCGATCGTCGCCAGGTAGTTCGGCACAGCGTCGGGCAGACTCGTCGAGTCGAGCGGATCGCCGCCGGCGATCGCTTCGAGAAGTCGTGCCGCCCCGGCGACGTCGTTCGCCATCGGCCCGATCTGGTCGAGGCTGCTCGCGAACGCGACGAGTCCGTACCGGCTGACGCGACCGTAGGTCGGCTTCAGGC
>JBAQZJ010000230.1:0-43639 GCA_049790855.1 Planctomycetaceae bacterium
CGCACGGCATCGACGGGCGATCTCGACGGTCTCATCGGTGCTGCCGTCACTGGCGACGATGATCTCGATGCGATCGGAGGGATAGTCGATCTCGCCGCTGTTCGTCAGCTTGGCAGCCAGCACGGCCGCCTCGTTGTGCGCCGGCACGACGAGTGTGACCGACGGCTTTTCCGACAGCGGCCGCTTGAGACGCGGGCGCAAACGACCGGCGATCCACATCAGACCCGGATAGGCCAGGTAGATGTAAAGCAGCACGGCCACGCAGGCCCAGAAGATCGATTCCGCACCGCTCATGTTTCGATGCCGCTCGTTTGATCAGGACCATGAAATCGCACCGACGTCACCTCGCGCCGCTCGGGGGTCCACACGCTGAATCGATAGCCGAAAACGACTCCAAGAATCCCGGCGGCCGCCGCGGCGTTCATCAGCACGAAATACAGCGGAATATAGAAAACGCGAAGCCGCGACAGCCCGGGCAACGCGCCTGCAAGGGCCGCCAGATACAATCCGGCCTGAAACAACGCCGCGGCGACGTAGACGGGCTCTCGCGTTGCGGCGAGCATCGCCGTCGACGTCGCCAAGGCAATCAGAAAGACAGGGGCGAACCAGCGGAGCAACTTGTGCGACGCCAGCTCGTAGGCGAACACGCCGACGCGCAGCGGATTCAGCGCCTGCGGCACCCGGAGAATCGCCCGGCAACTTCGCGTCACGATCCGGACCTTGCGTCGGAACTCGCTTTCGAAGCCTCCGGCCGGGCGTTCGGTACACACGGCAAGCGGGTCGAAGATTCCGCGATAACCGCGAACGACGATCCGCAGCGGCAGCGTGAAATCGCTGATGTCGTCCTCGCGGAGCGGCTCGAACTGATCCGACCGGATCGCGTAGATCGCGCCGTCTCCGCCGACGACCGAACCGATGCGGCTTTCCTGCCGCTTGAGCCACGTCTCGAACGACCAGTAGAGCGTCTCCGAGTCGGCCGCCCCCCCCGCCTCCGTCAGATAGCGCTGGTGTCCGACGACGTAGCCGACCGTCGGATCGGCGAAGTGCCGCACAAGATGCCGCAGAGCGCCCGGAGCATACATGGAGTTCGCGTCGCTGAAGACCACGATCTCGCCCGTCGCCACTTGCACGGCGCGGGTCACGCCCACCGACTTGCCCAGTCGCGACTCCATCCGCAGCAGTCGCACGCCCCGCTCGGCGAAACTGGTGACGATCCCGTCGGTCCCGTCCGTCGAGAAGTCGGAAACGACGATGATATCGAGCCGTTCCGAAGGGTAATCCAGTTCCAGAGCGTTCTCGATCTTCTCACCGATGACGGGTTCTTCATTGAAAGCGCTGATGATGAGCGAGACCGACGGCAGTCGTGCCCCCGTCCGATGAGGACGACTGCGCAGAATCGTCAGCGTGAGCGGATAGATGAGATGCGGCCAGATGACCGCGATCGCGGAAATCCAGAATACGGCGATCCAGATCGAGGCAGCGGTCATTTCGACATGCCTCCCGTCCCGATCTCGCCCGTCGGATTTTCCACACGACGACGGGCAAGCACCTCTTCCGACGGAACGGCGGCTCGCACGTCGCCGCCGCTTGGGGGAAGTGGGAAGCGATCGTTCACGGGTGGTCTCACTGGCCTTTTCTCGTCTCGGCGATCATCGAACCGTCGGAGCCGCGCGTACTACGAACGGCCCGACAGGCTGCGAACTTCCCTTCCCAATTTCTGCGGAACCCGTCGAACGTCGTCGACGAGTCGGTGCATGATTCGTTCGATCAGAGACGGCTGCGCGAGCGGCCGTCCCGACAGCGGATATCCGAAGTCACGAAGATGCCGCTCCAGCACCCATTCGCACGCCGCGAGATCGCGGGTCGACAGACGCCGCCACTTCTGAGAGTTGTCGCTGCGAATCCGCAGTCGATCGAGCCGTTCCGCCGCATCGGACGGCACGGCGAACCCGAACTTCGCGGCGAACGCGCGGGCGAAGCTCATGGGGTCGTCGAGCAGTGTTTCGTACTGCACGGTGATGCCGTCTTCCGGCCGTCGTTCCGCTTCACGGCGGTAGACGTCCATCTGTCGGTTCGTGAAACGTGCCGCCATGTAGACGTCGCGCGGTCCGAAATCCTTGTGTGAAATCGACAGGGCGTTGTCGCGCGGATCGCGAACGAGCAGCACGCACTTTCGCTGCGGGAACAGCGCCTTCACCGAGTCGACGTTCTGCCAGAGATCGTCGCTTTTCACGAGCATGTTTCGACGACCGAGCCTCCACGCATGATAGGCGTAGAAGAACCGGGCGAAGTCGGCCCCGTCGGTGATCGAGGAGGGATCGAAATGCCGCTCGACGCCCTCGAAACCCGCATTGCGGTGGTGATGATGCTTCACCGTGAATCGCCGCCGAAGGGCGCCGGGGAACAGGCTTCGGCAGATCTGCCGAAACTCGCCGACGACCACGTCGCGTCGCGGCCGACGTTCGACTCGCACGGCGGCGTCAAAGATCAACGAACCGTCAAGCACAGCCGAAAAATCGAACAGCGACTGCAGCACGCGTGCGGTCAGGTTCGTCCCGGAACCCTGGACTCCCAGAACGAAGTAGACGTCGTCGCGACCGTGTTCGGCATACCAGTCACGGAACGAACCGCCCGTCGCGACACGGCCGTCGTTCGAAGCGCTCGGGTAAAGATCACCGACCGACATGAGTCACCCCCATCGGCCGCGCTGCGCCGTCCGTGACGTATGGCGGTTCATTTCGCGCCCTCGCGGTCTTCGTCCCGACCGCCCGCTCGAAGACGTCGAGCACCTGCTCGGCGACACGCGACCACGACCGTTGCTGCATCCGCGCGTGGATCTCGCGGTGATCCCATGTTCGCCCCAGTGCATCCGACAAGCCGACGGCGGCGGCCGCCGCCGAGCGCTCCGGCAGGAGAATTCCGAGGAGGGGGTCCGAAAGCTCCTCGGGAATCCCGCCGACCGGCGTCGCCACCGCTGGTGTGCCGCAGGCCAGAGCCTCGAGCAGGACGTTGGGCGAGCCTTCTCGAGACGACAGCAGTGCGAAGACGTCCGCCGCACCGTACCACTCATTGAGTTCCCGGTGCGGTCGACGTCCGACGAGACGGACATGGTCGGCGAGGGCGCCGGCACGAATCCGCTCGACGATCGCCGCACGATGGTTTTCGCCGTAAGGAGCGGCATCGCCGACGAGGATCAGCAGAACATCGGGGAAGCGGCGCCGAACTTCGACAAGCGAATCGACCAGCAGATGAAACCCCTTCAGTTCCTGAAGATTGCCGACCGAGAGGATGATCGGCCGGTCGAGAGGCAGGCCGAGATTTCGACGCGCCTCGTCGCGCGAGATCAGGCGGAAGGCGGCGGCGTCGATGCCGTTCGGGATTCGCGTCACTCGCCGCTCGTCGGCGCCGTTGCGCAAGAACGTCCGCTCGATTTCCTCGCTGAGAGCGATGCAGTGCGCTCCGCGGGCGAGCGCCCTGCGAATCTTCCGGCCGATCAGCGGGAGAGACGGAAATCGATGCATGTCTTCGCCGCGGCCGGTAATGACGACCGGCACCCCGTACCGCCGGCCAAGCCGTTCCGCGGCGACTCCCGACGGGTACGCGAAGTGTGCGTCGATCAGATCGAACTCGAACTCGCGGCGAATGCGATCGACCGCCCGCACCAGTCCGGGATACATCAGTTCCGAACTGAAGTAGCCGCCGATTTTCGGCAGCATCGGAAACCGCGGACGCACGATCCGCAGCCCGCCCATCACTTCTTCCGCGGGAAACTCCCACCAGACGTACCGCCTCCGCAACGACTTCAGCGGCGGCACGAAAGGAGTCGGGGCGACGACGCGAAGATCGACGCCCGGAAGGTTCGCCACCGCCCGGACCCGCTCCTTCACGAAAACGCCGTAAGTGGGATGTGCAGCGGATGGAAACACGGAACTGACGACCAACACGCGCAGCGACGTTCCAGCCGGCGGTTCCGGCACGTCGGGGATGCGACTCCTGAGGTCAACAACGGGCGATTCGATCACGTCGTTCCCCCTGAACACGACTGCATCTGCGTCATCTCAAATCGTTTCAGAACGTCGCATGGCTCGTCGCCGTCGATCTTGGAGCCGGTCACGATCTTCCAGCAGACGCCGTCATTCGAGTAGACGGTCGTTTCCTGACGATTCACTGCGTCGACGGACCAGGTTGCGAGCGCGAACCCGCCGCACCTCACCTCGAAAGGAAGCGCCGTCCCGACGCGCGTCGCGACCAGAATCCGCCGTTCGACGCGCGCCACGACGCGAACGGCATTTGCCGCTGTACACTTGCCGTATCCGATGCACACCCGGGCGGCGGGAGACGTTCCATACGAGTCGACGACCTCGACGCGAACAGGTTCGCCGACCGATCGAACGGCGAAAGGAATGTTTCCGGCAGGTGTGCTCGAGGATTCGAAGCCGTCCATCGAGTCGATGGCGAACGGCTGCCGCGAGTTCCAGTGCCATCGCACCGTCCGGGGCCGATCCGTCTCGATCAGGTCCGCGGTCCACAGTCCGAGGCCCGGCAGCACCAGGACGTGCCGTTCCACTTTGACCGCGCCGTCGTCCCATTCCGCCCGGCCGAACGCCAGCCACGACGACTCGGTCAGATGGGCGCCGAAAGTCGGCTCGGCCTCGCAGTGCGACCAGGCGAGCGATCCGGCCGGCCTGACGGGACCGGTCCCCTCGACGTCGAACGTATTGTGGGCGGCGGCCGATCGGAAATGCTCGACCCAGTCGTTCCGGCCGCCTCCGTAAAACGGCATCCCCGCGTCGAGAAGGATCTCGGAGCCGTCCTTCACATACAGCACCTGAAAGACGTCGGCATGTCCGTGCGCGACCGAAGGCGTCGCATCGGCATGCAGGCCGTCGGCGATGGGACCGGCATCGAAGAGAAGCCAGTCTCGCTCATCGCCGGCGATGACGTAGCCCGAATCGCGCAGAACGACGCGGGGAGACGACGCGGTGGTCTCAAGCGAATGCCAGCGTCGCACGCCCTCGGCGCCTTGCAACCAGTACGTCTCCTCGCCTGCATCGATCGCGTCCCGCTTGAGAAGCGGTTCTTCGAACAACACCGCGCCAAGCTGGCAAAGCGAATCGAAAAGCCAGAAGTCGTCGTGATGGACGGGAATCGATCGTGCCGAATCGACGTCGCCGATCGCCGGCCACCGTCCGTCCGGTCGGCGAAACGCCAAGCCAGCGACGTAAGCCTGTCGAACGACCGTCTCCAATTCGAGCGGCGGATCTCCGAATTGCCTCGCCGCAGCGATCGCCAGCGACAGGAAACCCAACGTGTAAAAGTGGTATCCCGTCGCCTGCTCGACGCAGAATCCGTCGTCGTGGAACTGCCGAGGGCCGTATTCCGACAGGACGACGGTCGCCCGCCGCTTCCAGCGTGCCGCATCGCGCTCGCCGTCGAGAACCAGCGCGATCAATAAGAGCGCCGTCGCCTCGCCGACCACGTGATTGTAAGGGCTGCTGTAGAACGAGAAGTGATGCTCCAAATAGATCGCGTGCTCCGCGAGGCTGGAGGCGATTCGATCGCCGTCGCCCGGCAGCCATCCGTCCCATTCGGCGAGCGCTGCGATCGTCCAGATCCACGAAATCGCCCGCATGGCGACTTCAAGCCCGCTCGTCCAGTGAATCCCCTCGTAAAGCGGATTCGCATCGATCCAGTCCAACAGGAGACTTCGCGCGAGTTCCGCCGAGCGATGATCTCCGGTCAGCAACCATGCCCGTGCAAGTTCCGCGACGTACTGTTGCCTCCCCAGTTCCCACGCGTATTTCACGTCCGCGCCGCCCGGCAGTTCGTAAAGCGGCAGATCGCCGTAGAACACACGGGGCCAGCGGAACGCGGAACGCGGATCGCGATGCCAGTCGATCGGCCCGCGCAGATCGAACTCATGCCCGAGCATTTGCCAGGAACCCGAACGGATCGCGCGAGACGTCGCGAACGCGCGCCGAGTCAACCGTTCGTAAAACTCCGGCTCGGTACGCCGCAGAAGATCCAGCTCGCCGCGCGCCGAACCCGGTACGAGGCGGACCGCATTTCGAAAGACGTCTCCGTTTGCAATCGGTGCCGTTCGGCTTTTCCGACGCTTCTGACTCCATTGCCGTCGTTCGACCGATCGGCGGGCGACCTCGCCGCAGCGGCAGCGAATCTCGCGAGCCGACATCTGGCGGAGCTTCCGCAGGTTGCGAGTCGCCGCCTTCATGATGTTGCGCGTCATCGGTGATCTCCCGTCAACAGCCGCAGTCCGGATTCGTCCGCACAAGTCCGACCGTCATCGGACATCGAGCGTTCGTCGTGCCGTCAGCGCTCGCAGCGCGTTTCGCCCGTGCCAGCGGGCCTTATACGCGTTGTCGCGCCAGTAGTCGGCGTATGTCCATTTCTTCAACTTGTCGTCGCAGTACCAGAACGCCCGCGCGATCGCGCCCGCTTCGACGGCAGGGGTGTCGAGAACAGTTTCGTAGCCATGCCGCCTCAACTGGTCACAGGCGATCCGTTCGTACGCAAGTCGTCGAGACGACGGCCACTCCTGCCGCCATTTGTCAAAGTTCGCGCGATCCAACCGGCCGGGCACGGTGCGCTCGATCTCCGTCAGGATCGAACCGTCGGGATCCGACAGGCCAAGGAATTTTGCGAGTCGCCGCATCGTGTCGACCGGTTCGGAAAGTAGTTCCTCGTACTTCACTTCGAGGATGCGGTCCGGAGGCAACGTTTCGACGAAACGGTCGATCATGTCGATCTCGTCCCGCCAGTCGGTCGCCGCCATGTAGACGTTTTTATGTCCCCAGTACCGGCGAAACACCGACAACGCGACATCCCGTCCGTCGCGGATCATGTGGAGGTACCGGGCGTTTGGAAACAGCGTGCCGATGACGTCGAGGTTGCGGTTGTACGCCGGCGTTTTATCGCCCCACCGCGACATGCCGAGCTGCCGTGCGAACTCACCGAAGACCGCCTCGAGCACTCCGCGATACGACCGCTCCTGCATGCATCCGAGGATCGACTTCACATCCGTGCGAAAGCCGAACTTCGCCGACCGTCGAAAGAACCTTTCGGAAAGGATATGGCTCACGAGATGCCGCAGGTTTCGTTCGTCGTCCAAGTCGCCGTAGCGATGCAGTCGCTTGTGATAGTCGACGATGAACTGGCTTTCCGTACCGAACGCGATGCCGAACTGCTCGCGAAGCAATGTCGCGAGGATGCTCGTTCCCGAACTGCCGTGGCCGATCATGAAGACCGGTTCGTTGGTCGCGAAACTGCGTTTCATCGTCGTTACAAGTCGTCTTCCGGAGTCGTGAGAGCCGGGACGTTCCAGCCCGGCCGGTCGTTCATTCAAGCCACGCATCGCATGTCGTCCGAGATCCGAAAATCGTCGTGTTCGGCGTCTTCCAGGAGCGAGTGGGCATCGTCGGCGGTTTCGGCATCCTCCGCGGCTGCAACTCGGGCGAAGCCCACCGCCAAGGCGGAAATCCAGAAGCCCCATTCGGCGTCGAGCCGGTCGCCGAAGATGCACGACCCCAGAAACGCAACCAGCGCCGCGATGAGCGTCGCGCAAGTCAGGGCGACGTCGTTTCGTCCCGTTCGAATTGCATGTCGGCAGGTCGAATAAAGCAGCGCAGCGGTCACGGCGACGAACGCAAGCCGGATCGCCAGCCCCTGAATTCCCCATTCGCACGTCTCATTAATAAAGCCGTTATGAACGGATCGGATTTCGAACTGCGGGCCGAGTTCGGCGATGTATCTCGGACCATAGACCCGTTTGAATCCATGCCCGCCCGTTCCGAACGGATGATCCTGAATCATGTTCATGCCGGCTCGCCAATAGAGCAGGCGACTCGTCGCCGACGAATCCCGTTCTTCTGCATCGACGAACGAGGTCATGAACCGGTCGACGATCCGAGAGTCACCGAGCATCAACCAGACGGCGACCACGCCCAATGCCAGAACCTTGATCGCCTGTTTGCGGACTTTCGACGGCGACAACGACAGCAAGGCGACTCCCGACGCGATCGCTGCCAAGAACGCCCCGCGACTGTTGCAGAGCAGCGCCACGTTCAGAATGAGCGGCGCCGCCGCCACCGCGACGATTCGATCGAGCCGAGTGCCGGCGAGCAGGAGCGCCCCCGTGAGCGGAAGCACCGTGACGATCAGCGACGCCAACTGGTTCGCGCCGGCCGCGTTCGGAGCGCCGATCCCTTCCAACCGGTTGCCGTTCAGCTTCCCTCGCCCGTTGATCGTCGCCTCATACCCGATGTAGCCCGCACCGACGACGATCGACAGGATCATGATCCGCAGGTCCGCTCTCGACCGGATCGAGGCCACCATCAGCAGGAACAGCAGCATGAATTTCGCCATCAACAGGTAGCCGATCGAACTGATGCGCAGCGAGTTCGCAAGCAAGAGATGCACGAGGGTCGCATTCACCAGCATGACCAACGACAGACCGACGACCCACTTTCCGCCTTTGGTCAACGGAGCAGTGTTCGGGCGAATCAACGACGACAGCAGAACCGCACCGAGCAGGATCAACCCGCCGTAGAAATTCCAGCGGAGCGTCTCGATCGAATTCCCCCACCACCAGAACGGAGGGCAGGCGAAAAACGTCAACATATACAGCGCGACGCCCCACGCGGGCCGCCGGAACGCCAGCAGCGCGAGGACCGCGAACAGGCTCAGCCATAGGACCAACGAAGCGCTCATTCGATTCTCACCCGCATCATCGAGCGTTGTTCGACCTCGAGACCAACCGGTGAAGCGGCCCGCTCTCGCTCGATGCTTGCCGCATGGACTTCGCCCTGGACCGACAGCGATTCGTAAAGCCGTTCGTAGCGTGCGATCATCGTGGCCAGCGAATGGCCCGCTGCATGAACCCCTGCCGCCCGTCTCCCGAGTTCTTTCCGCAACCGACGACTTCCGGCCAACTCGCACATCGCGTCGCTCAGAGCGGCAACGTCGCCGGCTTCGGCGACCCGGCCGCAGCCGCCGTCGCTTTCGGCGAGTCGACGATGGTCGCCGACGTCGGTCACCACGAGCGGCAGCCGCATCGCCATCGCCTCGACGACCGACTGGCTCATCCCCTCGCTGAGGCTCGTGTTGACGTACGCGTCCATCGCCGCGTACCAAGGTCCGACCTCCGCCTGTTCGCCGACGAAATGCACCCGATCCGCCGAACCCGTCTGAATCGCCGTCGCGCGGAGTCGATCTTGTTCGGGTCCGTCGCCGACGAGCAGCAGATGGGCCGGCATCCCCGATTTCGCCGCCTCGGTCACGGCACGGATCGCCGTCGGAAAATCTTTGACCGACACGAGTCGTCCGACGCTTCCGAACAACACGGCGTCGTCGTCGATGCCCAGACGACCGCGAATCCGGCGCCGCTCGACTTCGATGCGCGCCGGGTCGTCGAGCGGTGCATTCAACCCGTTCGGAATGATGCGGATTCGTGAAACAGGAATGCCGGTGACGTCGCCGACGCGCCTCGCCGTTTCGATCGAGTTCGACATCACGACGTCCGCGCAACTCAACGTGTGCCGCATCGCGACGGCACGAAGCCGCCGACGGTGGGCCGACCGCGCCGGTTGTCCGAGGACGGTCCCTCGCTCCGCGTGAACGTGACGCACCTTCGGGCGGACCAGACGACACGCGACAGCGGTCTCCAGCAAGGTTCCCCAGTTATGAGAGTGGGCGATCTCGACACCGTTACCGCGAAACGCGTCCGCGAGCCGACGAACGAGGCCTACAACGCCGCTTGCCCCTTTCCGCAGTTCGACGATTGCGACGTCGGGGCTTTCGATCCAATTCGACGCGGCGCCGCTGCGATCGAGGCAGACGATCGATGGCGCGAACCGCCGCCGATCGAGTCCGTCGACGAGCCGCGCGACGCATCGCTCCAGCCCGCCGGGGTCGAACGTATGGACGACGTAAGCGATTCGGATCGGATGGCTCATCGAACGGCCTCGCTCGTCGCGGCGACGACGCCGACGTCGATTCGCGGTTCCGACGCCGGTGAACTCGCCGACCAGGGCGAGACGTCAAGCCCCGTCAAGACGCCGAGCTTTCGGTTGTAGTCCGAAAAGTGCTCTCGCAGCTCCGCGCGCAGCCGGTCGTCCATCGGCGGATACCCGGGACGCTTCCTCCGATTGATCCGCTGCATCACGTTCCACCCTCGATCTCCGCGGCCGAAGAGTCTCGCGGTGAGCCACTGGACCCGCGGGTTTCGCGGGCCGTAGGTGGGATGGGAATGACGAGTCGCAGGCTCGAAGTCGCGGAGGGGAACCTCGAGAAAGCGGAAGACCCGCTCCAGCGCGACGGCCGGCTGCTTCACCATCTCCTCGAACAGCACGAAGAACAGCTGTTCGCGCGGAAACAACTCCAGATACGACTCGACCTGTTCCGAGTATCGGCTCCGCCGCAGATAGGTCCGTTCGCGGTCGCCGGAGACGAGGTACTGCTCCGCGCGAACGGCATCGGCGAATCTCAGCGGCTCCCGGCCGCGCTGAACGGAATGCCAATAGTGCGAATAGCACCGTGCGACCGGCTCGCGAAACAGCCAGATCAGCTTGACGTCGGGCAAATGTTCTCGAATCCGCCGGGCGGCCTTCTCCGACGAACAGTACGACGCCGTCTTTTCGCCGATCGCGCCGGCGCCGCCCGCTCCGGCGAACTGCGTCCGATACCATTCCGGTCCACGCGCGAAAACGGCGTCGTCGGAAAAATAGTGCAACTCCTGCGGCACAACAAAGACGTCCCGGCTCACCCGCAGGTGATCCCGAAGCGTCGATGTGCCCGCCTTCATCGCACCGATGATCAGAAAATCGGGAGTCATCGTCGGACCTCCTCCAGTCCCGAAGGAACGCACCTGCCGACTCGTCGGGACGACGTCCGGCCCTGGGATCCCGTTTCATCCTCCGGCGTTCGAGCCTCCGGTCGTTCGCAGGTCGCGATCCGGTCGAAGCAATCGGCCAGCGACTCGCACAGCGCCCGTCCTTCGTACCGGCGAATCTCCGCTTCGATCGATTCGGCGTTCGCGAGTGCTGTGCCGCCGGCGTTCCACGAATCGAACTGCTCCTCGACAGTCCTCCGAATCGAAGCCACGTCGTCCGGCGGCACGACGACGCCGGTGCGCGTCCGGCGAACGACGTCGGCTGCATCCCCTTCCGGCAGAAGCCCCAGGATCGGAGTCCGGATCGCGACGTACTGATACAGTTTGCAGGGGATCCAGCCCGTGCTGGCTTCACCGCGTGAACAGACCAGCCACTGAAAATGAGATCGCGACAAAAGCGCCAGGCATTCGCGGTGCGGAACGACGCCGAGCAATTCCACGACGTCCGCGATCCCGCACGTCTCGGCGACCCGTCGAGCGTAGTCGCATTTGGGGCCGGCGATCTTCACGCGGATCCGGTTGCGCAACTCGGGACGGTCTCGAAAAAGAGCCGCCAGCGCCTGAAAGAGATAACAGGGGGAATGGGTCGCGTGCTCCGACGAACGATCGCCGTAGAAGGTGCCGGTGTAACTGATCGTGAAACGGTCGAACCGATCGTCGGGCAAGTCGACGAAGTCGTCGGCGTCGAAGCCGTTCGTGATCGTGACGAATTTCTCTCTTGGACACTCGGGGAACGCGGCGAGAAAGTCCGCCCGATCGCCCGGCGTGTTCGCGACGACCGCCGAGGCGGATCGCACGAGACGCCGTTCCATCCACGGCGCCCTCCAGCGATGCCAGGCGTTGCGGGCCGAGTCGCGGCGGTTCAGCGTCCAGAGATCGCGCAGATCCATCACCCACGGGACGCCGCATCGTCTCGAAAGCCGCTCGCCGATCAGAAACGACGAGAACGGCTTGCCCGTGACGTAAATCGCGTCGAACGGCCGCTCGTCGAGAACCAGCACGCCGCGACGGACGGCGTGCCCCACCCAGCCGACCTTTTCGTCGGGCACGGCGAACGCCTTCCAGCACCGCCGTGCGATCTTCCAGAACGAATTGCGGTTCGTTCCGTCGCGCCGTTTTCCGTCTCGCACGGAACAACCGGAGCTGAATCGCTCGAACGACGGCGTCCGATGGACCTCGACGTCGTGTGGAACGTGATCTTCGAAGCGGGGTTGAAGCGAATCGACGACGGCGTCGCCGGCGGTCAGCACGACCGGCTCCCAGCCGAACTCGCGCAATCGCTTCACGAACCGCACCGTGCGCTGAACGCCCACGTTGCCGGCCGGCGGGAAAAAGTAGGAGACGACAAGCACCCGTCGCATGATCAGTCTTTCGTCAGCCTTCCACTCGAATCCGTCCGGTCCGCACGAGCCACTCGGCGGCGCTCATCTGTCGTTTCGTCGGTTCGCATCGTCGATCGATGCCGCGGAGCGACACCTGCCGTCTGTGCAGATCCGGGTAAAAGTTCAACCGGCCGTCCTGTCCGTCGCACCGGTCCAGCACGACAACTTCGCCGTCGTCGGCCGTCACCGACAGCGCGGCCCGCAGCCCTTCGGGCAAGACGCCGATACAAAACGCGTGCTCGACGCGCGGGCGACAGAGCTCGCACAAGACGCGGTCAGGCGTCGATGCGAGCGGCCACGTTTCCGCAGCGTCGGCGCCAAGTCGTTTCGCTTTCTCGGCAAGCGACGAGGTTCCCGACCCTGCGAACAACAGCGGCCACGCTCCCTGCAGGCGCGCCACCTGAAGGACAAGCAGGGCCTCGCGCTCGACCACGTCCGAGCCGGCGAGCACCAGGCAGGACCGGCCGGAACGAAGCCGGGTGCCTGCGACCCGGCAGACGAGCGTCGCCACCGCGACCACCAGACTCTCCCCGTGCGATCGAGCTTGCTCGCGCAGCGGGATACAGGAGTCATGTTCGGCGATCGTGTCGATCATGGCCATGCGCCTCCTGCTGCTTCGATGCCGGTGTCGCTGTAGGCCGCGTCGATCAATCGCGCCACCGCCAGACTGTCGACAGGATCGACGGGAACGTCACCTCCCTGCAGGATCGCGCGGGCGAAATGCTCGACGAGGATTCCGCGCTCGGAGACTTTCAAAGCGGTGGGAACGCGCTGCCACATGCCGGGCACCAAGTCCGGCACAGGACGTTTGGTATGGACCGTGAACTCATCACCCTCGACGCGAAGCTGGCCGTCGGTGCCCCACAAGGAGAGGTAATCCTGCCCGCCCGGGCAACAGGTGCTGCCCGCGATCGTGCCGATTCCACCGTTCGGAAATCGGAACGTGACGGCGAGGGAGTCCTCGACGGACACGCCTTCCGGACTGCCCAGAGTGCCGAGCGATCCGCCGGCATAGGCGCCAGGTTGGCCGGCCATCCAGAACAAGTAATCGAGATGATGCACCATCGTGGTCAGTAGCATTCCGCCGCCGCTGCTCGATTGCGCCGCCCGCCAGTTCGGGTCGCCGGATCGAGAGTCGATCCAATAGTCGCGACGTTTCTCTTGTGCGAAGAGCACCGTCGCCCCGACGAGTCGACCGAGGCCGCCCGCCGCAATCAGCTTTCGTGCGAACTGCATCTGAGGCTGGAAGCGACGTGAGTAATTCACTGTGACACGCACGCCGCTTCGCGCGCACACGTCGATGAGCGTTCCGATCTCTTCTTCCGTCGTCGCCAGCGGTTTTTCGACGATCAGGTGCTTGCCCGCCGCGGCGCATCGCTCGGCGAGCGGCAGATGCGACGGGTGCGGCGTTCCGAGAAATACGGCGTCGATGTCGGGTGATCGCAGAACTTCGTCGAGATCAGTCGTACCCGCTACGCCGAATCGCTGACGGAAACCGTCGAGCAGCGAGCGATTCAAGTCGACGGCGCACCGCAGTTCGGCGCTCGGCGCCAACCGCAGCGCCTGTGCGGTCTTCGCAGCGGCTGTTCCGCAACCGACGAGCGCAAACCTCACCGTTCCGACCGGCTCGGCCAGGTCGGCGGGCATCGCTTCGCGGGGGCGCGCCGTCTCCTTTGCCCAATTCGAGAATCGCTCGATCGGGCGAACCCGCTCGCGAAACGGCACCGCCGCACCCGACGGCGCCGCGGGAGGCACGCCCGATCCGGCCGCCCAATCGACCAGCACTCCAAGGCACCGCGTCGATTTCGTCCCGTCCGACAGTTCACGATAAAAACCGGGCAGTTCATCGGGACGCAGTCGTCGGTCGATCAGGTCCGAAACACGAAGTCGCCCTGCTTCCATGAGAGCGACGACGTATTCCGCCGCAGTCGATGCGGTCCAACCGTGACGACGAGCAGCGGCACCCGAAAAACCAGAGATATGCGCGCCACGAAGCTCGACGCCCCGATCGGCCATGAAACCGGCGTCGAAGCCGCCAGTCACACCCCGGGGACTGCCGAGCACCACCAATCGTCCGCCCGGTCCGACCCACGCCATCGCCTGACGAATCGCAGATGGGTCGCCCGTCGCATCGATGACGGCATCGAATTCGCCACCCGACGGTGGCGTCTGATTCAGACCGGAGTCGAGCAGCTCATCTGCCCCCGATCGCGAAGCGGCGTCCCGCGCGGTTCGACTGCGCGCCACCGACGTCAGCCGAAATCCGCCCGCCGCCGACAGTAATCGCAGCGTGAGCAGACCGATCATGCCGCGACCGACCACCGCGATCGACTCGCCCACTCGCGGATCACACTGGACAACCCCCGAGAATGCGATCATCGCCAACTGTCGGAAGCACGCCTCTTCGTCTGGAACACGGCTGGGAATCCGCGTGCACTTCGCGGCAGGAATCACGCCGCGACTGCAATGACCCATCGACGTCGCGACGCGGTCGCCGACCCGAAAGCCTCGCACGCCCGGTCCGACGGCCCGCACGACGCCGGCCGCGGCGTATCCAGGCTGAAACGGGAATCGGGCGGCGGCGTTCGGAGCTTCCAGATAGATCGCCCGTTCCGTCCCCGGGCTGACGACCGTGCAGCGATTCTCGACGAACAACTCGCCCGCGTCGGGCGACAGGAAGAAGCAACGTTCAAGACGGGCGGCTCGCGGTTCCGGAAACATCACTCGCATCCCTTCGAGGATGCGTCGACCCTTCAATGCCGCTTTCGCGTGCAACGTCAGCCGGGGATCCCAGTTTTCGGGACGAAGTCGTTGCCACAGGGTGCGGTCAGGCATCCGTCGTCGCTCCTTCGCTCGTCGAGCGAGCAGCAACGGCTTCGACGTGCTTGGCGATCGTGCCCAGTCCGGCGATCGCCAGTATTGAACGAGCCAGCCGGTCGGCCGCCTGTCCGTCTGTTGCAGGACCGGCGTGTCGACGCAGGAACTTTTCGCGATTGCGCGCCAGCTCCGCATCCCGCTCGCCGGACAGGGCGACCTTCAGTGCCCAGCGAACCTGCTCGCCGGTTCTTCCGGGAAGGGCGGCGCCGTCATCGACATAGGGATACCAGTCCGGTTCGTCGGAGAAGTTGAGACAGACGGCCGGCCGCCCCAGCAAGGCCGCTTCGAGGACCGTCGTCGACGAGGCGCTGATCAGAACGTCGCAGGCTCCCAGCAACCGGTCGAAGCCGCCGGCGAAGATCCTGATGTTCCGAAGGCCGACCTCACGGGCGAGCCGCTCGCAATCGACGGCCGTGAAACCGGCGCCCTTCGGGTGCGGCTTCACGCAGACAAGCCAGCCGTGTTCGTCGCGAGCGGCTTCGAACACGGCGCGTACCGCTGCGGGAAACCAGGAGAGCGTCTGACCGGCGATCGCGATGATCTTTCGATCGTCGGGAAGTCCGAGCGACCGTCGGCACTCATTTCGATCCGGGGGATGTTCCACGAGATGATCGAGTCGCGGCGCGCCCGTCACGAGCACTCGTTCGAACGGAAAAGAGCCGGCTTCGGTAACGACTTCGCGGGCGAAGTCGCCGAAGACGGCGAAGCGGTCGGGCAGCGGGGCGCCGGCGACCTGTCCGGGTGGAATCGTATAAACGAGATGGCTCGGCATGATGGTGCCGTGCTGCACGCCGATCGTCGGAACGCCTGACCTGCGCGCCGCAGCCAGTTCGATCTGAGCCGGTGCGTACATTTCCTCGGCCAGCACGACCGCCCGGACGTCGCCGGCCTCGCGCAGCGATCGCTGCTCCGCTTCGACGGCCATCGACCAATCGGCGACTTGCGACACCGCGTGCCGCAAACGCGGTACGAAAAAGCCGGAGAGGTCGGCCCCCTGAACGACGAACGAGGCGCGAAACTCCGGTTGACGCTCCAGTCGCGAGTACCACGTCAACGCCCGCAGTTGCGGTCGAACGCCGCGGACCCACGCACCGAGCGACGGATGGCGATCTCGCAGCGGCGCCCCGTCGGGCAGCCGCCGCAGCAACCGCCAGGCGGGGTGATAAAGCTCACGGCAATCTTGTGTTCCGAGGAACCGGGTCGGCAGTCGGACTTTGTAGCGGAGGGCGACGCCCGGCGAGAGTCGCTTCAATTGGTCGGCAAGTTCCTGCCAGAACCAGACCGTCAGTCGATCGCCCTCTCGGCGATAGTAGTCGTGGTTTCGTGCCGAGAAGATGACGACCGGCCCGGCAGGCCGCGGCACGGCCGGAAGCACGATTCTGGCTGCCGCCGCCCGGAAGAGCCGTTTGAACGGCAGAGTCGCCAACGTTCGCAGCGACCGCAGCAGCCAGGCGGTACGGCCCCGCAGCGGGTCCGACGGCCGGTGCGACCCCGGCAAGAATCGGCACGCGATCCCAAGCGATCCGCACAGAGATGCGACGGCTCGCGCCATCGCGGCGTCCGTCGTGAACACGCTTGCTTCCGTCGGTCGCTCGTCACGCAGCGCGCCGTTCAGAATCGAAAGCTGCTTGAACCGAACAAAGACGCCCTTCGCCGCATGCCGTTCGACGCCCGGCCCCGTCCACCAGATCGAGTCACCCGTCACGTGACGGAACTCCACGTCGAACGACCGTTCGCCTCCCAGCGATTTCCGCGGCCAACGGTCGAGGAACTCCAGAAAGCCGCGTCGAATGCCTTCCGCATCGAACCAACGATCGGCGTCGAGCCGGTCGCATCCCTCCGGTGCAGTGAACGTCATCGCCGAGTTCGTCAGGTCAAGGACCGTCGCGTCGAGCATCGTCCCCAGGTCGGCGCGATCCTGCGGCACGTCGACCAGCACGACGAACGGTCGGCCAGGCGGCGCAGCATCGGCCTGCCCGTCGAGACGGGTTCGTGATTCGGGCGACGTCAGCAGGAGCGACGACATGACGGGTCGCAAGAGCCTTTCTCAAAAGCGATGAAGACCGTTCTGTTCCATGACGCGAACGACGCGCTCGGCACGGACCGGATCGGCGGTTTGATTGATTCCGTGCGGGTGGTACACGCCCCCGCGCGGTTCGTAGACGACCTTGTATCCCAGCGACTGGACCCTTCTGGCCCAGATTCGATCCTCCAACCCGTTGATCTCTTCGTCGAACGGAACCTTTTCCCACATCGAGCGGCGAATCATCGAATTCGCATTGTGGAAGAACGGGTCCTGCGTCTGAATCCGACGTTCCGGGCCAAACAAGGTCCAGAGATCCCGCTTGTCGAGGGCGTGCGTGCTCTGTACGGGCATCTGTCGCCCGTACACGCCCGCCACGTCCGACTCCAGAAAGTTCGTCGCCAGCCAGAACAGCCAGTTCGGGTTTTCGGGAACGCAATGACCGGAAAGACAGCAGATCAACTCGCCGGAGCAAAGCTCGATTCCCCGATTCAACGCCCGGCCGTAGCTGAACTCGTCGCGGCCGATCGCCGCGACCGTCACCCCGAGCGACCGTGCGATGTCCACGGTCGCGTCGGTCGAGTCGTTGTCGACGACGATGACTTCTGCGCACACGTGCTCTTGCAGCAGCACGGCGCGCAGGCATCGGTGCAGCAGTTGTTCTTCGTCTCGCGTGCGGACGATGACCGAGATCATAGTTCCACCATCGCAAACGTGATGTGCGTGTCGGCCGGGATGTCTTCGAGCGCCGTGCGTCCCGCGATCTGATCGATCATGTGCGGCGGCAGGCCTCGGTTCGGGGCCTTCGTGGTCAGCATGTCGCTCGAAAACGCCTCGCCGCGCCGGATCGCGCGCGTCGAGCAGACGGTCGGACGCTTCTGGTCGAAGGACTTCAACTCGCAAGGCAGAACCTCGCGGTGGTTTTTCAGCCCTTTGACCGCGGACTCGACGTTGCGGATGTTGCGGATGATCTTCTTGAGGCCCGCCGGCTCCAGGCTCATCGCGTGATCGAAGCCCGGAAGCGCGCGATTCAAGGTGAAGTGTTTCTCGACCGCACGGGCGCCGAGCGCGACCGCCACCGGCCCGAGCGTGATGCCGACTTCGTGGTCGCTCCACCCGACCGGCCGTCCGAACTGCTTGAGCCACGAGATCAGGCCCAGGTTGGCGTCGGACACCTTCATCGGATAACACGAGATGCAGTGCAGGAGGATCAAATCGACGTCCCGCAACACGTCGACCGCCCGTCGAAGCTCGTCGTCGGTACACATGCCGGCCGACATGAACACCGTTCCGCCTAGCCGCGCGACCTCTTTGAGGACGGGGACGTCCGTCACAGTGAACGCCGCGATCTTCCAGGCGTCGATGCCGATCTCCTTCAACTGCCGAGCCGACGTGACGTCGAACGGCGTGCAGAGGAAGTCGATCTTTCCGCGGCAGTACTCGCGCAGTTCCGCCATCCGGCGGGGGTCAAGCTCGATCGCCTCGCGAACCTGACGATACGTGCTGCCCCATTCCTCTGCGCCGGCGACGACGAACGGGCGATCCATATAGGCGCCCGTCTGCATCGAAGCGATGTCTCGTTTCTGGAACTTGACGGCGTCGGCGCCGCAATCGACGGCGACGTCGATCAATTGTTTCGCGAGTTCGACGCTGCCGTTGTGATTGTTCCCGGCCTCGGCGATGACGTACGTATGGTCGTCCGGAATCGCCGCGAACCCGTCTGCGATCGAATGTCTGTCCACGTGGATTCGTCTCCCGGTCTAGCGTTTCGTCCCGTCCGGCCGTGTCGTTCGTGCTCGCGGCCGGTGCGTCAGGTGTTGGGAATGGCTTTGCGATGGGCGATCAGTTGCTCGGCGAGCCAGAGATCCGATTCGTCATGGATGTCGATGAAGTCGCCCGCGTGCTCGTGGGGGACGATCCGCACGTTGCGCCCGATTCGGTCCCCGGCGAGAACGACCTCCCGGCGCGTCGCCAGGGCGACGCCCGTGTCTTCGCGAAACACCGGCGGCTTCGACTGCCGAGGCCGGTAATCGCGCCGACCGAGCGGAACGGCGTGCCCGTCCCCTTCGATCGACCAGTAGTTCTTGTGCTCGGGCTTCGCGGCGAAGGCGGAATCGAGTGATTCGTCGTCGAGCAGCGCCCGCACGACCTGTGCGATGATTCCGGGCGCGCGAAACGGCTCGGTGGGCTGCAGGTAGACGACGATCGGAAACGTCCGGCCGCGTTCCGCTTCCATTTGCACCAGCGCGTGCTTCAGCACGGCCTCGCTCGATGCGGAATCCGACGCGAGTTCGGCCGGGCGCAAAAACGGAACTTCCGCTCCGTGGCGCTGCGCCGTCGCCGCGATGTCCGCGTCGTCGGTGCTGACGATCGTGACGTCGACCAGCGGGCACGCCAGCGACGCTTCGATCGTCCACGCGACGAGCGGTTTGTCGCCGAGCGAAAGAACGTTCTTCCGCGGCAGCCCCTTCGAGCCGCCCCGCGCAGGAATGACGGTGAGGACTTGACCGCCCATCATTTCACCGCCCCGTGATCGCTGAGCTCTTCACATCGACCGAATTCGTAGCCGAACGCCCAGACGTCATCCGCGTAATGCTTTCCGACAAGCTCCCTCAACTCGCCGTCGTAGTATTCCTGATAGGGCTTGCGGCTCGACTGGTTCCTGTGCGGCAGTTGCTCGCGCGGAATCCCCAGCCGGTCGCAGACGCGGTCGAAGTCTTCCTGGAGGTTCTCGAACCGGATCACGAAGTCGACGTCCACTCGCGGCCGTAGAAACGGGTTGACGAGTGACGGCAGATTGCGCGAATCGAGAAACGAGACCATCGACGGGCTTTCGTTCACGAGTGCGACGAATTCGTCGCGATTCCATTCGGTGTTGCCGCGATGCGGCGAAAAATAGGACGAGACCAACCGATCCCAGGGACTGCGGACGACGGCGAACTTGAACAGCGACCTGATCCGCTCGCTCCCCAGGAGCTTGCGATAGTCGCGCAGCGGCGAGTGCTTTCGGGTCGGCAGGTCCGGACTGCGGACCTGGAACCGCTCGACGCCGTCCTGATACGGCTTCTCGATCGTGATCTGGTCCTCCGAGTATTTCTGGAGGATCGACTGGATCGAGTTTCCGCCCGTCTTCGGGATGTGGATGAAGAGAAAGTCTTTCTGTCGCGACAGCATGGCTCGTAATCCTCGACTCCCCGAGTTCTCAAAGAAACTGCCGACGGGAATCATTTTTCACCTCGTTCGACTCACCGCACTCGCAATGACGGATGCCGTCGCCGGCCGTAAACGGAGTCGCTCGCGAGGCGTCGTGAAATCGTCGACGTCGACGGGATCGGGTCGCCGAGAATCGCCGAGAGACGTCTCTTTCGAGTCGTCGCCGACCACCTTTGCGACGCACGACGCCTCTTTTTCGCCGAGACCGTATCGCCGTTGGACGGCGCGCCGAGTCGCCACGTCCAGAATCTGGACATCCTCGCCGGGTCTTCTACTGAAATGCTTCTCCAGGAAACGTCGGAACTGCTTACGCTCGCGTACGTCGATGATCGCATTGCATCGCCGTGCCATTTCGATCCCCTTCCGCGACAGCCCGGGGTTCACGCGGCCGGTGCCGCGCGTGCGACAGACGAACGATCGGCCGCAACCTTCAAAGAGGGTCTCCACGGCTCGCGATGGATCCTCGACCAGGCGATCGTAAGATACGGTCCGCACTCGATCGTCGCCGAACTGTTCGCGATATGCCGAGGCGAGCACTTCCCAGTCGAACGCATCGAGCAGTCCGCCGGACGCAAACTCTTCGAACGAGGCGACGCCCCCTTCCTTGACCGACTGGCCGTAGATCGACTCGAGGAAGTCGTCTTGCCGTCGGGTTGCAAGGACGATCTGAACCCTGAACGACCGCGTGATCTCGCGAAGGTCGCCCGCGACCGATGCGATGTTCCGATAGCCGTCGTAGGGATTCCCGCAGAACGACTCCGCGCTGAGGATCGCCACAGGCTCGGGTCGCGAGCCGAGGCGTTCTTCAAGTTCGCGGCGAAGTTCCGCCAGCGACGTTTGATGGAGCGGCGCCTCCCTCAGCAGAGCCTTGCCGAGCGGATAGCCCCACGATTCGAAATGAATCGACTGCCGATGCAGGACGTGCCGACGCCGTTTCAAGATCGACTGCACCAGCGTGGTCGCCGTCTTATGAGCGCCGATGTGGATCCACAGCTCTCGACGTCCCGGCCCCGATCGCGTCGCGCGAACTTGCCGCAACGGGCGAACGACGCACTTTTCGAGTGCGGCGTACGCCAATTCCGCAGCGTCGGTCGACAGCCACTGTTCCCGAAACATCGAACGACATCGCCCTCGTTGGTCGAAGTGTCTCGTCACATACTCGTCGCACGCGTCGCAGCAACACCCGAATCCGCATGCGCCTGCACAGGTCGCGATTCCGGCGACATGCCGGCTTGCCGGGCAGACGCCCCCGGTCGTTCCCACCAGTCATCCAGCTTCAACCCTGTGATCTTCGCCAGTCGTTCGTTCGGTTCGCGGAATCGCTCCTGGAGGCGCGCCTGCATCGTCGAGTCGAGCGGCGGATACCCCCCGCCGCGAGGGACGAGATGGTTGAGCCGGTTCATGAGGCGGTATCCGCGCGTGCGGTACCCGAACACCGATCGCGCGGCGCATTGCAGCAGCACGCTCCGCGGCAACCGTCGGCCGTTTTTCGGTTCACGCGGCGGCGCCGCGACGCGCGAATCGGACCCCAGAAACGCGAGCGCCCGATTTACGACGGCCTCCGGGTCGGCAACCATCTCTTCGAACAGCAGGAACAGCATCTGTTCCTGTGGAAAGAATCTCAGATACTGCTCGACCTGATCCGCGTAGAGACCTCGTCGCACGTAGCCTTTATGAATGTCTTTTCGTACCCGTCGCTCTTCGCCCTCGATCGCCTTTTCGAAGCTCAGCCATTCGTTGCCTCGCGAGGCGGCGTGCCAGAAACTTGAATAGGTGCGTGCAACCGGCTCACGCAAGATCCAGATCAGCTTGACGTTCGGCAGGTATGCCTGAATCCGCTCGGGCACCCAAGGCAGGTAGTGAAAGCCCGGCTGCTTCGCCCCCGGTATTTGCCCCGGCGCACAGGCGTCGAAGAAAGACGCGTACCAGTCGATCCCGCGCTGGTACTGTGCATCCTTCGCGAAGAACCGCACATGCTGCGGAGCGAAGTACAGATCTCCGCAATCATCCAGATAGAGCTTCAGTCGGGTCGTGCCCGACTTCTGCGCGCCGATGATCAGGAATTGAGGCAACATGGCTTGGTGATGAGATCGTTTGGGGCCGTTCAAAGGTTCCGTTCTGCGATCGCCAACGTCTCTTTTGGCCGAAAAGGAACGAACCGGTGCAGGCCGGCGGCGTACAGGATGTCCGCACGAGCCTGGCCGTCGAGACATACGAAGAAGGCGGCAGTCCCGGACGCCGCCAGAATCACCGCCGCGTGCAACGCCACGTGCAACGTCCGTTCGGGCGGGAAGACTGCCGCCAGCGACAAGGCCGCCAGCACGCCGACGACGGTCGTCAGCAGCGGCCGGATCAACGTCTCCGCCAGGTGACGTCCCCACGGATAGCCATATACCCGGCAGGCCAGGTAATTGCAGGCGAACGTATTAATGACCACGCTCGAGGCGAGATCGGCCCAGGCGATGCCGACGAGGCCGATGGTCGGAACGAGCGCAAGGCTCAGGCCGATCTGCAGGATCGCGGAAACGACGCTGAGGATCGTGATGGCGCGAATCTGCCCCGTTCCGGCCAGCATCTGCCGCTGGGCGCCGCTGAAACTGTTCGCGACGAAACCGACGCCGAGAATGCACAGCAGCGGATAGGTGAGTTCAACGTAATCGGCGCCGATCCAGAACTCGACGAACGGCCGACCGAGCATGACGAACACGACCGTCGCGGCCATCGCGAACGTGACGAGCAGCCGCGGCACGAGGACCATCATGCGCAAGAGCTGTTCCCGCTTCTGCTGCGCATCAAGCTCGCTGGCGACGGGCAGGACGACGCTGCTCACACTCTGTGTGAGCGAATGGGTCTTCTTGACGAGCGTGTGCGCGACGGCGAAAAACGGAACGGCCGCAGGCCCCAGGAAATAGCCGACGATCAACGACCCCGAGTTCCGCCGCCCCTCGTTGCACACGCGGCGGATCACGTTCATCGAGCTGAATCCGAACAGCAGGCGGAACGTGGCGCGATCGAACCCGCCCGGCGTGATACGGACGCCCTTCAACAGGCAGGTCGTCGCGAACGCCTCCGTCGCACGGACCAGTACGGCGGCGACCAGGTTGACGAGCGCCATCGCGACCAGTCCGTACCCGGCCATGACGACGACGATCATCAGCGTCGCCGTAAGCAACTGGGAGGTCACGGCGATCACGTTCTCCAGATCGAACCGTTTCAGCGCCCGCAACGTCGCCCGAAAGACCTGGCCCTGGAGTTGAACGGCGACCGTCAACGCCGACAAGAGAACCGTCCACCGAACCGTCGCGACGCCTTCGCTCTTCAACTCGAAGAGGAACGGAAACACCCAGCAGACGGCGAGTCCCGACGCGGCGACGGCCGCCGCCATGACGGAGCAGCTCGTCACGGTCGTCGCGACGGTCTTGTTCAGAGAGTCGCGGTCGCCCGACGCCTCGAACTGGGCGATGTACTTGATCGTCGCGGCCTGAAACCCGCAGTCGGCCAGCGTGTAGTAACCGGCCGCCGCCATCGTGATCGCCCAAATTCCGTACGCCTCGTTGCCGAGTGAAAGGAGGACGATCGGCGTCAGCACGAAGCTGATTCCGAACGAGCACACGCGGCCCGCCCAGTTGAACAGGACGCTGCGGATCGCCCGCGTCTTGGTGGAATGTCGTCTCTTCGACTTCTTCAAGGTCGTGCCGCCGTTGCGGTTTGGCCGCTTCCAGATCACCAGTGTGTCGTCATCGCCGTGTTCCAATCGGACGCCGGCGATTCAAGTCGCTTCCACGGACAACAATGCCGTGCCGTCAGACGCAGTCGTCGGCGATTTCCGCACGATTTCGATCAGGGCGTCGGTCGCGGAACCGAAACGGCATGCCTGGAGCAGCCGAATCAGCTTCGGTTCCGTCGTCCTCAAGTTCTGGTAGTGCCTCCATCGCGACCGCAGCCGCCCGGGAAGTCGCGGCTGATCGGGGTCCAGTTCCCAGGGATGGATGTAAAACATGAAGGGCCGGCCGTGGTCGTCGTTCGTCCGGCGAATCGCGTGCAGCGTGACGGCGAGCGGCAGGAGTCGAAAATATCCGCCGCCGGCCACGGGCAGGTTCATGCCCCCGATCCGGTAGACCGAGGGCGGAAACTCCGTCAGCGAACCCGCCGGCCGCTCGACCTGATGGATGTCGCGATTCGCGCCGGGCATGCCGTAGCGATCGTGGTGAACCGGAAAGATGCTCGAATCGAGCGTAAAGCCTTCTTCGGCAAGTACGTCGAGAGCCCAAATCGAGCGGGCCGTGATCGAGAAGCACGGAGCCCGATAGGCGGTGACGGTGATTCCACTGGCGCGATGGACGGCGTCTCGAGCGCGGTCGAGATCGTCGCGGAACTCGGCTTCCGTCTGGTCGTAGATCAACCGGTGCCAATAGCCGTGGCAGCCGACCTCGTGTCCGTCGTGTGCAATGTCGCGCATCAGGGCCGGAAACCGATCGGCGACCCAGCCAAGCACGAAGAACGTGCCACGCGTTTCATGCCGTGACAGCAGTCTCAGCACGCGATGCGTGTTCGCGACGACGCGGCTTTCGCAGCGATCCCAGCCAGACGCTGGAATACGGTCGGCGAATGCGCTGACGTGATAGTAGTCCTCCACGTCGACGGTGAAGGCGTTCAGGACGCTGGACATTTCGAGTGATGCGACATCGGAATAATGCGAGCCGATCTACGTAAGAACGCTCAGACGATATCGGCGCCCAGAGAGAGTTCGCGCGGCTGTTCGCTTCGCTCGGCGTCGTTCGCCAGTCGCTCGACGTCGCCGTGCGACGGCAGCCGAAAGGGAGCGAACGTCGTCTGGACGACCGCCTTCGTCAGCAGCCATGCCGTTTGCAGCCCGATGACGAGGTCGAGCCAGAGACTGTACCGGCGAATGTAATAGAGGTCGCATTGCACTTTGCGACGGACGTCGTCCAGGTCGGCGTCGGGGGGAAGCATCAGTTGCGCGAGGCCGGTCACGCCAGGTTTGACCTGCAGCCGTTCCAGGTAACCCGGAACCTCCCACTGAAGCCGTTGAACGAACTCGGGACGTTCCGGACGCGGACCGACCAAGCTCATATGGCCGGCGAGGACTTGAAAGAGTTGAGGAAACTCGTCGATATGGCTCCGTCGGAGAAATCTCCCCAGCGGCGTGACGCGGGGATCGTGCATCGGCGACCAGATCGCGCCGGTTCTCGCTTCGGCGTTATGCACCATCGTCCGGATCTTGCAGATTTGAAACGGGCGGCCGTCGAGGCCAAGTCGAGTCTGCCAGTACAACGCCGGTCCCCGTGAGACGAGCTTCGTGCCGAATGCCGCCGCCACGATGAGGGGCGCAAACAGCACCAGCAACACGAGCGCCGCGACGAAATCGAAGACCTGTTTGGCGGGCGGATACCAGCATCGACGCGTCGACCGCGCGCGCGAGCCGGCCTGCCGGCCAGCGACGGCCGTCTCGCCCAGGTCGAAATCGCGCGACGGCCGCGGGTCCATGGTCAGCGAACCGCGTGACGAAAGCCGATCGTGAGTCTTCATGGCAGCGGATGGATGATGAGTCGAATGGTTGGATCGTGCGAATCTGCGTGTTCCGACGATCGCGGTCGCGATCGGAAGCCGATTCCGCTCGAGGCGGCCCGTCCCATTTCATGACCCTTCGACGAAAACGCTCTCGCTCACTTCTGGAAGAAACTGCTGTGCGAACGACGGGATGACCGAAGGCGTCTCGGTCGACGAAACGTCCTCGGTGAAATAGACCTTGTAGAGCACGGGGGTGCCGGCGAACGCGAATCGCGGATTCTGCGGAGCCGTCCATTCGCCGCCGTCCGACCAGCCCCACCACGTTCGGATCCGCTGCGGAACGCCGTCGACGGTCCTTTCAAAGTCGGTCGACCAGAACGTTCCGAGAGACTTCCCTGCCGCGTCTTCGACCTCGACCCGTTTCTCCTCTCCGAGTTGTCGATAACCGACCCCTTGAAAACAGACGGTCGGCGGATGCACCGCGATCGGCCCGAACGGTCCGCAAAGAAACATGACCTCGACCGCGCGAGACCCCGTCCGGGCATCGAACGTCTCGTAGCGCGCCGCCACCCCGCCGGCGGCCTCGGCGACTTCGAGCTGCCGTTCCGAGAGTTCGAGCGGATGCGAGTTCCAACTGCCGAAGCGTCGCGGGACGTCCTCCAGCCGCTCCGCCGCCCGGCTGAGGATCTCCGGATCGCGCCAGCGCCCCGTCTGGACGCCGTGAAGGATTCCGGAGGCGACCATCAGGATGACTCCGGTGAGCGGGATCAATGCGCGAGACATGGTTCGTCACATTCGGTCGGGTCGGTTCATCGGGTTCCGCTGCGGCATTCCGCGGCCGAACCGTTGTTCGTCAACAGGTATTCGGGGGCGTAGCCGTAACGTCGACGGCTCCGGTAATATCCGCCGTAGCCGACAGGGTCGTCGTCGAGGCCGATCGTCACTGCACCGAGCACGGGGATGCCCACCGCCGCGAAGCGTGCGATTGCTGCCGCAACCTTCTCGAGACGACTCACGTCGCGACGGACGGCCATCATCACCGCGTCGACGCTTCGAGCGACGACGAGCGCATCGCAGACAGGCAGGACCGGCGGCGTATCGATCAGCAGGAAATCGAACTGTTCTCGAAGGGCGGCGATGATCGGATCCAGGTCGCCGCCGAGGAATCGTTCATGGGCGGTCGCGTCGGAGATCCCGGCCGTGATCGCGAACAGTCCCGGAGGACCGGCGGGGCGGACCACCGCTTCCAGATCGACTTCACCGCGAAGCAGTTCGCTGACGCCGGGTTCGGGGTCCAGCCCGAAGACCTGGTCGATCGTGGGCCGCCGGAGATCGCAGTCCATCAGCACGACGCTGCGGCCGGATCGCGCAAGACTGGTCGCGAGATGGCACGTCAGCGTCGTCTTTCCCTCCGAAGAGACCGCGCTGCCGATCATGAGTACCTGAAGATCCGACCGCTCCGCCTCCGTCAGAAGCAGAATCCTCGCCGCGTCGATCGACTCTTTCAGGGCATTTTGCCAGAAGACGGTCTTTTCGCTGCGGCGTCCGTGAACCGGTGCATCCATCGCCGATCGCGGCATTGCCGGAATCGAACCGATTAGCCGGACCGACAGTTCTCCCGAGACCTCCTTCACCGAGCTGATGCGCCGGCGCAGCGAATCGAGCAGGACGATTCCCGCGACGATCAACCCGAAACCGCCAAGCCCCGCCACGCCCGTCGCAGACATTCGCTGCTTCATGTCGCGTTTGGTCGGCGCCTGGGCGGGCTGAAGTTTGACAATGGGGTAAAGGTCGGCGCGCATCTCGAGTTTGCGCCGCTCGATCTCTTCCTCGATCGTGGCGGCCATCAGCTCCTTTCGCTCGATCTGCTTGTCGAGGTTCTCGAGTTCAAGACCGAGAATTCCGGTATCCTTCTCCTCGATTTTGATCTTTTCAAGCTCGGCGGTCAGCGACTCCTTCAGCAACTTCAGCCGCGTAATCTCGTCGTCGCGCTGTTCCGCCGACATCGCGGCCGCGGCCGAACTCTCGCGCCGGATCTGCTCGACGATCCGCGGCGCAAGCGTCACCCTCAAGTTCTCGCGTTCCTTCTCGGCGTCGGCCAGTTTGCGTTTCGACTCGGCGACGCTGCGGTGCGTCGGAGACAGCGTTTCCTGGTTCCGCTGCACAAGATTGCGAAGCTGATCGATGCGCGCCGACAACTCCTGATACTCCGGCGACTGGGCGACGTAGGCGTCGAGCACGCCTTCGGGAAGCTCCAGCGGCGGACCGTCGCCGGACTTGCCGTCAACCTCGCGATTCACTTCGGCCTTGAGCAACTCCATCTCGACCTCGCCGAGATTCTGACGCAGATTGACGAGTTGCTGCAGCAGGCTGTTCTGCTTCTGCTCGGCCATGACCATCGTCGATGTGTGCGACTTTTCGGTCAAACCGACAAGCTGTCGCCGCAGGGCGTCAAGCTCTCGGTTGACCTGCTGAGAGATCTTCTCGATCTCGACCAGACGATCGGCGCGATCGGTGCGGGCGCCCATCACGACTTCATCCCAAAAGGCGTCCGTGACGGCGTTCACGATTCGGGCCAACTCCTCCGGGCGTTCGCCGCTCAGGGAGATCGTGAAGAACTCCGTGCCGGATTCAGAGACGTTCAGATTCTCGGCAAGCCACTCGACGGGGTTTTCGACCTCGCCCAGGGTCGCACTGGAGGCGACGGCGGGATCGCGAATCGCAACCGTCAGAACCTCCGGGCTTGTGACCTGTCGCTGCGCCGTCTGTTTCCGTACGCGGAACTCGGCCTGAATTTCGCGTGTCTGAAACACGAGCTGGTCGTCGAACGACTTGACGTACAGGTCGCGCCCCGCTTTGAACGGCGCCGGCACGAAGCTCCAGGCCGCAAAGGCCGCAGCAGACCCGACGGGAATGCCGGTCAGCAGGCAGATGAACCAACGACGGCGGAGCGATCGGACCAGGACACGCCAGTCGAAGTGCGACTCGCCGCCCCGCCGGGTGCCGGAACGCGAAGTCGCGGGCACGCCGCTTCGCGATCGGTGCGCGGCGCCGTCGACTTCGCCGCCAGGCTGCTGATTCGAAGGATGCGGATTCACGAAGTCGATCATGACGACGTACGGTGGTGGTGGACGGCGAAATCTTGATCCCGACAATCACACGGCCGGAGGATCGCCGGCCTGAGTCCTCGAACCGTCCGACGGGACGCTCAGGGCCGTCGCCCGCGGTTCCCGACGATCGCCCGACCGCGACTCGTTCTTGCTCGAACGCGCCGCGCGAGATGCATCGCCGAGAACGTAGGGGTCTCCGTTCCCGTTGGAAGCAAACGCCCCGACCGGCGCCAGTCGGACGGGTTCGTCCGATTCGACGATGATCAATCGATCCAGAAACGCCGTCTCGAGCCACAGCAGGATCAGCGCGAGCGGCATCATCAGCCAGCCGGCCAGGTCGTGAAACACCATCTCGGCAAACTGCTCGTAACCGACCGCGTGCAGCGAACCCGTGGCCGTGATGCGGGCGATGTTGGCGATCAAGGCGATCGGAATGGCGCTGAGCACGACGAGACCGCGCTGCCAAAGCGGTCGATCGCCAATCATCGCGACGGCCGTCGCGAGCGCGAAGAAGATCATCAGCATCCGCAGGCCGCTGCACGCCTCGGCGACGCCGATGTGAACGTCGTCGACGATGATCACCTTGCCCTGGGCATACGCCGGCAAGCCGACCGTCTGCATCACGTACGTCGAGGCGATCGTGCCGATCCGCCGGAGCGGATCGCGCAGGGCAACTTCCAAACTGAACGGCAGCGGCACCATGAACACCAGGAACAGACAGGCGGGCCAGGCCCACCGCAGCGCCGCGCCGCCTCCCACGAGCAGCACGATCGCCGGCACACAGAGCACCAGCGACAGTTGTTCGAACCATTCCATATAGAGGATCGTCGCGGCATGCCTCAGCAGCAGCGCCGCAACCAGCAGAGGAACGCCCCACAAGCTCGGCCGCAGTCGATCGACGTGCAGAGCATCACGACGAAGCCAGAGCAGCGCCAGCGAGAACAGTGGCACGAGGTATCCGTGGGAATACTGCGGATCTGCCTCCCACTTCCGTGCCAGCACGGCAATCGTGCCGGCATAGCCCCACACGAGCGCGAGCAGCCCCACCAGGGCAAAGACCACCGAGAGATTGCGTGAGCGCAAAGCGCCGCTGCTGTTCATCAGCGGTTCCGGTCGTTGGAGACTCGAAGATTCCGTGTGATCGTGAAGGTCATGTTCGTGCGACGATCCGTGTCGCCCGAGGGCGTCCGATCGCCAACCGATTCAATTCGAAGGCAGCGCGGTCAACGCGCGGTCGAAGCTGAAATCGGTCTTCCTTGTTCGCCACCAGCCACCCGTTTCGTTCGTGTGCGGAGGTTCGCATCCAAGCCTGAGCGACGCTGCCCGAATCGACTTCGCACATCACCTTCATGTCTTAAGAACGGTTCCAGAATAATGACGGAATGAGCGCGTTCAATTGGTGGTACTACCTACTGAAATGGAAAAACATCAACTGCCGTTCAATTACAAAACTTGCCGCGAACACCGTGTTCCGAATGGCAAGTCAAGACAAGTTTCGCGCATCGCTACAGCCGGATTGCGATGAATGCCGATACACCTTCCACGTTTCGTCTGCGTCTCTTCCGACGCAGACGCGAGGGGCACGTCGATCGCAGGGAGGCCGGCATTATGGACCGACTGGTAGGGAACCGTATCTGGTGGTCCCGCCTCGCGTTGGGCCTAAGTCTCGCGACGTTGACCGGCTGCGCCTCGACCGCGTTGCAACACGAGGTCGCCCACGCGACCTACAGCGACCTGCCGCGCGAGCTTCAGAAGGTTTCGCATCCTCTGTACCGCGTGGAACCGCCCGACATCCTGCTGATCGAAGCCGTCAACGCCGTGCGTCCTTCGCATACGGTGCTTCGCACCGGCGACGTGCTCTTCGTCTCGCTGGCCAACCCGGAACCGCTCGAGCCGATCGCGCCCGACGTCAATCCGATCGAGGCCCAGTACCAGACCGAGCTGCAGGCACGATCGAAACTGATCGATGCCGAATACGTCGTGCAACCAAGCGGCGCCGTCGATCTCGGCCCCGTCTACGGCGAAGTTCCCGTCGCGGGCCTCACGGTCGCGCAGGCGGAACAGGCGATCCGCAATCATCTGACGGCCTACGCCGTCGACGAACAGGGACAGCCGACAGGCATCCTCAATCCTCTCGTGACCGTCACGCTGCCGAACCTGGCGGCGCCACAGGCGATTCAGGGAGAACATCTCGTCCGGCCCGACGGCACCGTCGCGCTTGGCATTTACGGCGCCGTCCACGTCGCCGGCCGGACGATGCCCGAGATCCGCGCCTGCATCGAGTCTCACCTGAGCCGGTTCGTGCAGGATCCCGACATCAGCGTCGACGTGCTCGCCTACAACAGCAAGGTCGTGTACGTCATCACCGACGGCGGCGGATACGGCGAGCAGGTCGCCCGCCTGCCGGTCACCGGAAACGAGACCGTCCTCGACGCCGTCTCGCAGATCCAGGGATTGTCTCAGGTCTCCTCGAAGCGAATCTGGGTCGCACGACCGGCCCCCGCGGGAACCGAGTGCGCCCAGGTTCTCGACGTCCGCTGGAAAGAAATCACGCAGGAAGGAATCACCGACACGAACTATCAGCTCTTCCCCGGCGACCGAATCTACATCCAGGCCGACCACATGATCACGTTCGACAACTTCCTCGCGAAAACGCTCGCACCGTTCGAGCGGATTCTCGGAGTCACCTTGCTGACCAACGGCACCGTGCGTGCTCTGGAAGGTCAGCAAGGAAGCGGAGGCGGCTTCGGTGGCGGGTTCTGACGTCGCCGCGGTCGTTGCCAGGGCCGATCGAGATCAACACCGACCGGCAATGGATGGCTAGAATGACATTGTCCGGGGCCGCGAGGCATTTCCGCCAGGAAGCCCTCGAGGCAATACGAGGAGGACGATCGATGCCACGCCTGATAGCGATCTTGTCCATGCTGGTGCTGACTGTCGGTTTCGGTGCGATCGCCGAGGCGCAAGTCGGGCCGCCGAGAAACAACATCCGCCCGCCGCGGGCCACGCCCACGGTCAGCCCGTACTTGAGTCTGCTCAACCGGAACAACGGCCTCGCCTTCAACTACTACGAGCTCTACCGCCCGCAGGTCGAGTTCCGGAACGCTTACCGGCAACTGAATCAGGACGTCTCGCAGTTGAACGAGCGCGTGACGCAGCAGGAAACGGCGTTCCAGCGGCTTCAACTCGGGCCGACGGGACATTCGACGTCGTTCATGAATTACGGCCGCTACTACCCCACGATGGGGCGCTGACGGCCTGCGGACCAAATCGCCGAACCGACGCGGCTCTCGTTGACGAGATCCGCCCCGGGCAGGGAGGCACGGGAATGGTCGTCACGAACAACATCACCAGAGCCGCGATGCTGGTCGCAGCGTTCGCCGTCGGTGCGACGGCTCGGTCGGCCGATTGGCCCGATGCAGCGCCCGCCTCCACGGCGGGCGTCGTGACGGTCGGTTATTCGACCTGCGACGACGCCTGCACCGTCGGCGGCCACTGCGCACCAGGAGCCTCGTCCGTCCACGGCTATCGCTGCAACTGCGCCGAGTGCCGCGATCAGTCGGCGTTCGAGCGGCTGTGCGAAACGCTGAAGATCAAGAAGCGCGAGACGCTTCACGATCACAGCACCTGGGCGATCGACCATTACCGGCACCTCCATCATCCGAAGTGCCCGCCCTACTGCCACCCAAGCTGGGGCTACTACCAGACCTGCTGGCGACGGTTCCCCGAACACACGCTCTGGTGCCCGGAGTGCCCCGGCGAAACCGGCCCGGTGATGCCGCTGCCGGCCCCGGCGGTCGTTCCCGTCGGCCCGGCGGTCGCGCCTCCACCGGCACCTGCCGCAGCTCCCGGACCGGCTCCCGCACCGATGCCGAAAGCACCGGCCGTCGAACAGCCTCCGTATGAGGAACCGGCTTCCGAAGAGCCGCCGGCCGAGTCTTCGTCGGTGCGTCCAATGGCGAACAGCAGCGCAGTTCAGTATGCCTCGATCGGCAACTTCACACCGCCTCCAGCCGCCGAGGAGCCGCCATTCCTCACGCCGGTCCGCGTTCAGTCTGCCGACCAGTTCGAGCGGCCCGTTCACCCCAGCAACCGCTGGCGAATGGAGCAGTGACGCCGATCGACCGACGATCCGCGGCTATAGAAACAATGAAGGCCGCCGGAACCAACTGGTTCCGGCGGCCTTCTCATTTCTCAGCGATGCCGACGAGCGATCTCAGGTCGCCTTGCGACGCCGCCAACGCGCACCGGCCAGGCCGACGCCGCCCAGAGCGAGCAACGCCATCGTACCGGGTTCGGGAACGGGGTTGACGTTCGTGTCGGCGGTGCTCAGCACGAGCGCGTTGTTGTCTTCCAGCGTGATTCTCATCCGATTCGTGATCGAGAACGAATCGGGCTGGGGTCCCGGAAGAAGAAACAGCGCGTCTGCGTGGTCCGTCGCCAAGGCGAGATTATCCAGCACCTGCGGTCCCGTCGTGGTCGTTCCGGCACCGATGCCGAACAATGCGTTGGCAGGATCGGCCCAGCTTTGGAATTCGACGACCTCGCCTCCCACCAGGGCGCGATTGACGGTGATGTCGCTGTTGAGCACGTTCGTCAACAGCGGCGACACGTAGTCTTGGGCAGACAGGAACAACTCGATCGTACTCGATCCGGCACCGGTGCGCAACACGTTGACCGTATTGGTCAGAATGGAGAGCGCCCCGCCGGGCGAGTTTGAGATCGCCGTATCGATGATCAGGTTGAAGTCGGGGATCACCAGCCCCGAGGCCGCTTCGTTGACGATGATAAAACCATCGCCGGCCGCAGAGAGATCGCCGGCACCGCCGTCGGACACCGTGGCAACGAGACCGCCGTTCACTCGAATCTCAAGCGTGAACGCGGCATCCGCCGTCGTCGTTGTGATCAAAAACCCAAGCGCAGCAGCGAACAAGGCTGCTGTTTTGCGCAGAGACATTTGAGTGCTTCCTGAAAAGAGGATTGGCAGAGCTTTGCCTGTCGCAATCGATCGCGGCAGGCATCCTGTGAGTGGTCGATCCACTCTGCTCAACCAATCGCCCGGGGCGGTCGGAACACCCCGCTCAGGAACGGCACGGGCAGCAGCATGCGAGATTCGCGCGACAGATAGTCGACGAGCAAAACGCCGTCGATGCGAACGACCGCGGCAAGTGCCGCCGAAATCGGCGGTGAACTCGTCACGACCGTCGAGGCTCCGGTCGAATTGACCGGCGAGGACGGCAGGGCAACGAGCGCCTGCTCGATCCGGCTCGGCGATTGATCCGATTCATCAGGTGGTGCGAGCGGAACAGTCGATCGCGCGCTCGCCACTCGATCGTTCGAATCGTCGTTCGCGAGGACGGCTTCCAGATCGGGCAACAACACCGCCGCGGCCGCCGTGTCGGCACTCGCCGACGCGACGACAACCAGCAGCGATGTGATGAGAACCCGAATCTGGAAATCCATCGGTCCAACCCTGGAACCGTGAACACCTAAGCAGTGTAAATCGTGTGCGCGCCTCCGGTCAATAAAAATCTCCCAACCGAGCGATCAATCGCGGCCAATATCGCCGCCGATCCGCCGCACGAGCTCGCCGTAGGCTTTGTGCTCGGTCAGGTGCAATCGCTCGATGCCCAGCCCCAGTTTCTGGGCTCGCGCGAACGTCTTTCTTGCGTCTTCCAGTCGATCGAGCGCCAGATAGGCCGTCGCGAGGTGGAAGCCCAATGCCGGGTTGGGAGTCGGGCCGTTCTCGAACTCGTCGCGAAGGACGTTCACCGCCTCATCCGGCCGCCGCAGGGCGAGAAGGATCACGCCTCGAGTGTCGATCAGGTCCGCCAGCGGCCCGGCGATTGCGATCGCCTCGTCGATCAGCTTCGCTGCGGCCTTCGGATCCTTGCCCGTCACGACGAGCAGCCACGCCAGGTTGTTCAGCACCGAGACGTCGCCGGGATTCTCGGCGAGAATCCGCTGGTACATCGCCTCTGACTCGTCGTAGCGCCCCTGCGCCATTCGCAGTCCCGCCAGCAGGCCGATCGTTCGCGTCGACGACGGGGCGGCCCGCAGCGTCTCGTCGACGATCGCCTCGGCACGATTCATGTGCTCGGTGGTCGGCCGGCCCATCGACACGATGCTGACCGCCGTGAGGGCCGCCGCCTCGGAAGAAGCCCCCGCGGGACGCCCTTCGACAAGCCTGAGCGCTTCGTCGTACCGTCCGCGGCGCCCCAGATACATCGCCTGCGCGAGACCGTCATTCGGGTTCGTGGAATTCTCGGCGACGCGGCGGAAGCACTCCTCCGCGACGCGGTCGAGCTTCAGTTCCTCCGCCCGGCTCGCGATGGCGCGGATTTCGGCAAGCTCCTCTGCCGTGACGTCGGCGCCGCCGCGGCTATCGGCCGTCGTCAAGGTCGCCACGTATTCCGACAGCGCTTGCGACGCCGATGCGGGCCGATCGAACCGATGCTCGAACTCCGCGACGGTCAGAGCGACGCGCATCGTGCCCGGCTCCAGCGCCTTGAGGCGTTCGATCGACGTGAGCAGTTCCGATTCGAGTTCGGCGTCGCTCAAGGAGGGCGACCGGTCGCGAAGGCCGCCCATGATCAATGCCGTGGTGTAATTCGCGTCGACCCCCTGCTCCTGCAGCAATTCCTCGATGATCGGCTTCGCCTTCGCCCATTGACTCGTCTGCTGATACAGCGCGGCCAGCGCGAACTTCTCGTTGGCCGAGAACATCTGCTCCGGAGACAGGGCCGCCCGATCGCGGATTTCCTCCAGCAGCTTGATCAGTTCCCGCCGGTCTTTCAGACTTCGTCGGCGCGCGAGCAACGCCACTTGGGCGCGTAGGTCTCCGATAGGGACTTCACCGCCTCCTGCGACCGGTCCCAGCGATGCGACGGCGCGAATGAGGTCTTCGTACCGGCCGGTCGCGGCAGTCGCGATCGCCTTCAATCGCCGTGCGCGGGCCCGTATCTCCGTCGGGGCGTCGCGATCGGCATCCAGCAGCCATTCGAGTTGCCGATTGGCCTCTGCAAGATCGCCCGTGATGGCGAAGAAGTTCGCCGCGTCGAGCCGAAGCGCCGCGTCGTCGGGTGCGGCCTCGACGGCCTTTTTCATCTGCTCGGCCGCGCGGGCCGGCTCCTGTACCGCCCGATAACACAGCGCGAGACTCTTCAGCCGCGCCGCAGCAGGCTCGATCGGCAGCTTCGTTTCAGCCTCCGCCAAGGTCGACCGCGCCTCCCCGCCTCGATTGATCCTCACGAGATGGACGATGCAGGCGAGCCAGGCGCGCGGCTCCTGCGGCATGTCGTCGACCAGCCGGCGAAAACTCGCCGTCACGTCGTCGAGCGATTTCTTTCCCGCAGCGCTCTCTCGCTCCTCGGGCGTCAGGCGTTGATACTTCATATACAGCAGGTCGGCGTGCGTGATGCGGTCGTCGATGCCGCCCGAGTCGCCGGCGACGCCCATCGCGGCAATCGCGGCGTCGACATCGCCTTGCTTGAGCGCCACGACGCCCTTCAGGCGTGCCATCTCGCCGCTGCGGAAGAGACCGGGGCTGTCCCGTTCCGCCTCGTCCAGCACGGCAGCCGCCAGATCCCAGCGGTTCTCTGAGCCGTGATGCGCGACGAGGCCCCGAATCACTTCCAAGGACGAATCACCCAGATCGCGTGCGCGACGAAACTGCTCGAAGGCTGCGGTCGGATTCCGGTCCAGAGTTTCCAGGATCCCCAGTGCCCGCGGAACGGCCGACCACACACTGCGTCGCTGCGCCGCCCGAGAAAGCAGTCGCCGGGCCGTTTCGAGATCCTGCTTGCGGGCCGGATCGTCCGGTGATCGGGGATCTTTGATCATCCGGCTGATGAGTCGGATCGCCGCGACGAAGTCGCCGTTCGGGCCGTTCGGACCTTCGATCCGGCGAACGGCCTCCATGGCTTCGGCAACGGCCTGTTCATCGCCCGCTTCGGCGGCTCCTTGTGCCACCGCGAGCCAGCCCGTCAGGTCGTCGGGCCGTTCCGCGACGACTTTCTTCCACAGGGCGAGCACCGTTTCCTTTTCGCCGGCTCTCGCAGCGCCGAGTATCAAACCGTCGTAGAGACGAGCGCGCTCGACGGACGACAACTTCTCGACGTCATTTGCCAGTGCGGTGACTGCCGAGCGGAGTTCCTCCGGATTTTCCAACCGCACGAGGTCCGCTTTCGCGAGCCGGGTTTCGACGACGTTGCCGAATCGTCGTTCGCCTTCGGCCAGACGGTCGCGTGCCGCCGCGAACCGCTGCTCGTCCGATTGGTCGCCGCGCACCAGCGCGAGATTGAACCAGGTCCGCCAGGCCGTCGTCGATTCCGGCGATTCCTGCGCCAACCGGGTCGCAAGCTTATCGGCCGCCGCAAAGTTTTTGCGGGCGACGAACAACTCGATCCGCAACGCGACGACGACGGGGTCGCCGGGAGCCGCCTTTTCCGCTGCCGCAACGGCCGCTTCGGCGGCGTCGAAGTTCCGGTCGGCGGCCGGTTTGCGCAGTTCGTGCCGCAAAGCGAGCCGTGCGACCTCGCGCGGCACTCCGGGTGTTCCCCCGGCATCGCCGTACTCCGCAAGCGCCTCGTCGATGCGACCCGCCTCGGCGAGAGCCTCGGCGAGAGCGGCACGACCTTGCGACCAGGCCGGATCGTCGGCTTTCGCGCGACTGAACACTTCGATGCGGCGATCGGGGTTCTGCAAATGGGCGTAGCAGGCGCCAAGCATCAGATCGATCTGCCGCACCGTGTCACGCGCATCGGGCACCTGCGGACGCAGCGATTCCAGACGCACAGCGGCCTTGTCCCAATCGCGTTGATGCGCCAGCACGCGAATCTCGACCAGCTCGATGAGTTGCGGCCGGCATCCTCCCTTCCGAAGCCGTTGAACTTCCTCGTCAACCGCCTTGGCGACGGCCTTCTCGGTCGCCGTCGAGCGTGCGGGATCATGTTCCCCGCGAGCGATCAACAAACTCGCGAGCGACAGCCGCAGCTGGATCGCCCCGTCATCGAGCCGGGCCGCATCCGCGGCGTTCGCATCTTCGCGCTGCGACTCGATCTGCGCCAGCCCCTCGCGCAAGTGCTTCTCGGCGGCGTTCAACGTCTCGGGTGTGAGACCACTCGCCAGTTCGGCGTCGGCGAGCAAGCCGTGGAAACGCGGGTCGCTCGTACCGGCTTCCTGACCGGCCCGAGCGAGCCGCCGGGCGTCGTCGCGATGGTCGGCGGCCGACTCGGCGTCGCCCTTCCGCTGCGCCTGTTCGGCCAGCGCCAGCTCGATCGTGGCCGCGAGCAACAACACGTCGGCATCACGCTTCGCTTCCGGCGACTCGAGGGCGCGTCGCACGTCTTCGGCGGCCCCGGCGACGTCGTTACGACCCTGCCGGTGCATCGCACGGGCCTCGAATGCCTTCCATGACGGCTCCGCAGCCGCCACCATCCGGACGAGAACGCCCGTCGCCGCATCGGTCGCCGTCGTTTTCCCCTTCACGGCGGGAAACAGGCCGAGGATCGCCGAATCTGCACGACTCGCCCAGCGAGCCGCCTCGCCGCCTTCGTTCGCATTCGATCGGCTTCCCGCCGCGGCGACTTCCGATTCGACGTCGACCCCCTGCTCCAGGAACCGCTGACCGGCGGAATCCCAGTACGGTAACGACTCGGCGTCGAACTCCAGCAGCGCGGCAAGTTCCGCATACGAATCGACGGACCGCGGATCGAGACCGATCGAGGCGAGATAAAGCTCGGCCGCCTCGCGTCGCGTCGACGTTCCCGACGTCGAGGCGCGGGCGCGAGCTTTGAGCCGAACAAGCTCGGCATCGTCCTTCTGCGTCTTCAGCAATTCCTCGAGGTGGAACTCGGCGTCGGCGAAACGCCGCAGGCTCATCGCGGCTTCGCTCAATGGCTTGCGCAGCTTCGTACGGGTCGGATCCTTGCGGAGCACCTCTTCGAGTGCCGTATAGACCCGACGCGCCGTCCGCGACGGATTGTCGGGCTGATGGATCAGAAGGGCGAAGCGTTCGACGACGTCGAGGTCGTCGGGACGGAACTGCAGATACTGCGACAGCAGCCGGGCCGCATCCTTCGTGTCGCCCTTCCGCTCGGCCTCCTCGGCACGCTCCAAGACGTCGCCGGCGTTGCGATCGACCATGACGGCGTGCAGGCCGTGTACGCCGGCGCCGCAGAGCACGACGGCGACCCCCGTGAACAACACGAGCTTGCGATTGATCCGCGAGACCGTCCTTCCGCTCGGCGGACGCCGTTCCGCCTGCGAATGGTCGTGGTTCATCGAAGGGCTGTGGGAAACGGACGGCCGCGATTTCTTCCTGGACATGGTCGCACTCGGTGTAGGCTCGCCCGGAGCCGTCGGCCCCCGCCTCATCGGCGAGAAGTGGCCGCAGGACGTTCGACGGACGGAGGGTCAACGGATCGCAGGAACGCTCAAGACTCACCTTTCAACAGACCGACCAACTTGAGCCAGCGGGAATTGCGCTCCTGTTCCAGATCACGCAACCGCCGGGCCATGAACACGTGGTCGGCGACGCCGTCGGCGGACCGCCGATCGGCACCGCTCTCCGACGCCGGACGGCGCGCGGCCTTCGCACCTTTGGCGGCTTCGCCTTGCGCGTGGCCGGAACGGTCGAACTCCGATCGCCCTGCCAGCGGCCGATCCAAGAGCGGCCGCTCCTCCCCAGCACAACCGGTGGTCGGAACGGCACGCTCGGCGAGTCGACGTTGCGTGTCGCGGATCTCTTCCCCGATCGACAGCAGGCGTGCCAGTTCCTGCCGGATCTCGCCGTTCATTTCCTTTCGCATCGATTCGACGAGACCGACCATCAACTCCATCTGAAACCGAAACTGGTCGTGCATCTGACGCTGCATGTCGGCGAACGTCTCGGTGACCGCGAGCAGCAGCGATTCCGAGACGCCGCCCTGTCCGGCGCACACCGCCGGCTTCCCGTTCGACGTCGGGGCCGACGCCTGACCCGTCGGATCGCCGGTCGCATCGGCGACCGTCGCAACATCGGTCGCGAAGGTCATGCGATACCGGCCGATCTGCACCTCGTCACCGGCCGCCAGCCGTGCCAGCGAAACGAATTCCCCGTTGACCTTCACGCCGCCGCGCCCGAGCAAGTCGGCGATCCACACGCCGTCGGGCGTCAGCATCAGGCTGGAATGCACGCGCGAAACGCTTTCATCGCGCAGCCGCAGCTTGCAATGCTCGGCACGGCCGATCAGCGTGATGGGTCGCGCCAACGACACAGGCGGGGTGACCATCGGCTGGTTCAGAAACCGCAGGCCAGCTCCCTGAAACCCCGTTTCATCGATCGGATGCCGGCGAAACAACGTCTCGGCCTGGACGCCGTCTACCGCGGGCATCGGTGTGGCAAGTCGCAACTCGAACGGTCCGATGCGCACCGGACGATCGGCCTGCAACCAGCCGTTTTGGCGGCGTTCGCCCTCCCAGAAGACGCCCGTTCGACTGCCTAGATCGACGCACAAGGCACGATCGCGCAAGAGATGCACGCACGCGTGCCGCCGGCTGACGTCGGGGTGCGTCAGTCGCACATCGCATTGCGAGCCTCGGCCGATCACGACCAACGGAACGTCGACGCGGATCGTCTCGGTCTCGCCCGTCAGCACCGAGGTGAGCGACAACTCGATCGCTTGTGACGAGTCATGGTGTGCGAGCAGAGCGAACGGCTTCACCGCGACGGGAACCAGTTCTCGATGGTCGGGCGTCGACACGATCGACGAAGACGTCGCGACGATCGAGGAATCCGACCCGAACCGAATCGGCAGGAGATCGTAATCGGTCGCGTGCGCGCGAATTTCCGGTTCAATCTCGACAACTTCACGGATAGGGAGATACCCTACGACCGTCTCCACGGCGCGATGCGGCGTCCCCGGCGATTGATCATCCGCCACGGCAGCCGAACGGTGGGCGTTGGCAAGCAGGATTCGCCTTCGCCGAGCCGAGCCGGAATACATGAAAAACGGCCGTCTAAGGGAGACAGGGAACCGATGTCGACTTATGGAAGAATCCCATTATCAGTCGCGCACATCCACTTGCAAGACTTTGCTATGATGAATCGTCGGGAGTCGCTCTTGACGTTCGGCGAGGTCCGGGCCTGCGATTCCCCGTGATGGAGGACGTGCCGGAACTCGAGCCACTTCCAACCAGCGCACGCAGGCCAGGCATGTATCGCCTCCAGTTCTTCGACCGCAACTGCCGGATACTCGACGACGACGATCGAATCGTCTTCGCAGGGTCGTTCCGGGAGTGCGAAGAGTGGCTGGATCTTGTCGAGAATCGTTCCCATACGAGCGCCAAGCCGCCGCCCCCAGTCGTCGAGCGACCAAGTTGGCTGTCGCGGCTTCGCGATTCTCGGCTGGGGCGGCTGATTCCGCGGCACCGACACGACGAGAAGACCGGGGCCGTCCACTCGGAGCTCCGGGAGACCGAGTCGCCGCCGCGCTGATTTCACCGGCGGTCAGCGGCATTCTCCGGAGATCTCGCGACCGTCACGCCCCTCAGCCTGCTGCGGCGTCGACCGTCTCGACGTCGGCCGGGCCGTGTGGTGCGGTGACCGGATCACCGTTGCCGCCGGGCAGCCGCGAATGCACCAAATAGGCCGCGTACGCATAATCGCCCGGCTGATGGTGCAGCACGTGCAGCGCGTCGAACAAACCGCTGCCGGTCTCTCCGATCTCTTCGCGGCGTTGCAGATAGAGATCCCAGAGGGTTTCCGCGAGCTCGAGCAGTCGATTTTCATTCCACCGCTGGCGAACGTGCTCGAGTAATGCGAACTCGGCGTTCGCACAGGTCGTGACAGGCGCCGGCGGAGCATGGCCCGTCACGTGCTGCGCCAGCCAGAGATCGCGCTCGTCGGACGATGCGGTCTCCCAGTCGAAGTCGCTCGGTCTCGTCGACGGCATCTTGTCACCACATCGCTCAGACGCGGGAATCGAGAACGGGAAACCGCTCCGATTTTGGCCGTTGCAGCGCCGCCCGGCAAGACTCTGTTCCGATGAATTCCCGATGTTCCGATTGCGAGGAACTTTCCGTTCCTCCATCAAAGGAATCGATTCTCGACGACTCGGTTGTTGACGAGGGCGGTCTTCGGCTGGTCTATTCATGCCACGGTCTCATAACCGGAACACCCGTCTCCTGCACCCTTGAAGCCCCTTCGTCGATACACGCGAGCCGATCGATGCCAGCTAGTTCTCTCGAAAGCGCGATACTCTCTCACAAAGCCATCGTCGGCATCATCGGCCTCGGCTACGTCGGGCTGCCGCTCGCGGGAGCGTTTCAGAGCAAGGGCTTCCGCGTGATCGGGTACGATGCCGACCCGAATAAGGTCGAGATGTTGAATGCCGGCCGGAGCTACATCCGGCATATCCCCTCCGAGGTGATCGCCGGCTGGAGGAGCGAAAACGGGTTCGAAGCCACCGCCGACATGGCGCGGCTTTCCGAATCGGACGTGCTGTTGATCTGCGTTCCCACTCCGCTCGATCAGGCCCGCGACCCCGACCTGTCGTTCGTCGTGGGAACCGCGAAGTCGATCGCCGCAGTGCTGCGGCCGGGCCAGTTGATCGTGCTCGAAAGCACGACCTATCCGACGACGACGAGAAGCGTCGTCCAGCCGATTCTCGAGGCCGGCGGGCTGAAGACCGGTCGCGATTTCCACCTGGCGTACAGCCCCGAACGCGAAGATCCCGGAAACCCGCAGTTTTCCGCCGCGAACATCCCGAAAGTCGTCGGGGGAATCGACGCCGAGAGCGGGCGGCTCGCGGCGGCGCTGTACGGCGAGGCGATGGCCGGAGTCGTGCCCGTCTCCTCGGCCGAGGTCGCCGAAGCCTGCAAGATCCTCGAGAACACCTATCGGGCCGTCAATATCGCGCTCGTCAACGAGTTGAAGATGCTCTACGACCGCATGGGCATCGACGTCTGGGAAGTGATCGACGCGGCGAAGACGAAGCCGTTCGGGTTCCAGGCGTTCTATCCGGGACCGGGGCTGGGCGGGCACTGCATTCCCATCGACCCGTTCTACCTGACGTGGCTCGCCCGCACCCACGGCATGACGACCCGCTTCATCGAACTGGCCGGTGAAGTCAATCACAAAATGCCCGAGTACGTCGTCTCGCGGGTCGGCGAATTCCTGAACGAGCACGCCAAACCGATCAAGGGCAGCCGAATCCTCCTGCTGGGAATGGCGTACAAAAAAGACGTCGACGACCCGCGCGAAAGTCCGGCCTTCGAACTGTTCGAGCGGCTGTCGGAGTTCGGCGCCGCGATTTCGTATCACGACCCGTACATCCCGGCGTTGCCGCCGATGCGGAACTACGACTTCGCCGGCATCCGCAGCGTCGACCTCACGCCCGAAACGCTCGCGGGACAGGATCTCGTTCTGATCGCGACCGATCACTCGACCGTCGACTACGATCTCGTCGTTCGTCATTCCCGGCTCGTCGTCGACACACGCAACGCGACCCGATCGGTGAAGGAAGGACGCGAGAAAATCCGGCGAGCGTGAGGGTGCCTTCAGAGCCGCGACCGTCAGGGAGCGTTTGAGGACGTGGGGTCGCCAGTACGCGCT
>JBAQZJ010000231.1:0-3720 GCA_049790855.1 Planctomycetaceae bacterium
GTGCTGTACTATGTGATGCTGATTCTGCCGCAGCAGCGGGAACGGAAAAAACGACAGGAATTGCTGAATACCTTGAAGAAGAACGATCGGGTGGTGACGACCAGCGGCATGCTCGGAACCGTCGCGAACGTGTCGCAGGACGGAAAAGAGATCACCCTGAAGTTCGGCGACAACACCCGCATTCCGTTCCTGAAATCTGCGATCGAAACCGTCTTGCGGGATCCGGTCGAATCCGAGACCGCCGATCAAGCCCCGGCTGCGAAGACTTGAACGACCGGGCGAATCACCCCCAGGGACACTGGAGCCGCGGCCGAAACGCCGGCGGGCCGCTGAAGGAAAAGCGATGACGGACGCGTCCGCGATGATGTTCTCGATCCCGTCGGCGTTCGCCGGGTTGCTCGCTCAGGCCGGCCAGGTCACCGAAGCCGCCCAGGAAGCCGCCGTCGGCACCGGTGCCTCCGGCTGGCTGCTGTTCCTGGTGTTCCTGCTGATCATCGGTGTGCCGTTCCTGCTCGGCTGGGCGATCGCGAAAGGACTGCGACTGCCCGACGTCTCGACCCGCGTCGGGCTTGTGCTGCTGGCCTCGTTCATCGGCATCGCACCGTTCGCCTGGAACGTCGTCGTCGGCGCCCGGCAGGGGCTGAGCGTCAAAGAGAGCCTCGCGTCGTCGATCAAACTGGGCGTCGATCTCGCGGGCGGAACGAACCTCGTCTACCAGGTCGTCGCGTCGCCCGAAAAGCCGCTGACGGGTGCGATTCTCGACAACATGGTCGGGTCGATCACCGAGCGAATCAATCCGTCGGGCACCGAAGAAGTCACCGTCCGCCGCGTCGGCAGCACCAACGACGCCCAAATCGAAATCATCGTCCCCGGCGCCGACCCCGAGAAAGTCCGCCAGATCAAAGAGCGGATCACCCGCATCGGCAGCCTGGAGTTCGGCCTGCTCGCCAATCGCACCGATCATGCGACGCTGATCACAGCCGCTCAGGCGTTGCCCGGTTCCGAACGAAACGTCCGACAGGGCGGCCGCATCGTCGCCAGTTGGAAGAGCGTCGCTCGCACGACCGAGGGCGACTGGAAACTGGAATTCGCCCCCGGCACGCGCTACGTCGATCGGAAACAGGAAGTGCTGCCGCAGCCGCCGGAAGGCTCTCCCGAAGACGTCGACAAGCAGGTGCTCGTCATCGTCGAACCGCTGGAACGCCGCGTCACGGGCGAATACTTGACGTCGTCCGCACCGACCCGCGACACGACCGGCCGACCCGCGGTCAATTTCACGTTCGACTCGAAGGGCGGACGGCTGTTTTCGCGGCTGACCAGCGAGAACCTGCCCTCGGCCGACGGTTTCCAGCGGCAGCTTTCGATCCTGCTCGACGACAAGGTCCACTCGGCGCCGAGCATCGAAGAGCCGATCTCGACGAGCGGCATCATTCGAGGCGACTTCACGCAGGACGAGGTTCGCGAGCTGGTCGACGTCCTGAACGCCGGGGCGCTCGAAGTTCCGATCGATCCGTCGCCCGTGACCGAATACACGATCAGCCCGCTGCTGGGGTCCGACACGATCCAGCGGTCGATCCGTGCGATGCTCATTTCGGGCATCGCGGTGCTGTTCGTCACCGCGGCCTATTACCTGCTCGCCGGCCTCGTCGCCGACTTCTGCCTGGTTCTGAACCTGACCCTGCTGCTGGGGGTGATGTCGTTCGTCGACGCGACCTTCACGCTGCCGGGCCTCGCGGGCGTCGTGCTCTCGATCGCGATGGCGGTCGACGCGAACGTGCTCATCTACGAGCGAATGCGCGAAGAATTCGAACGCGGGTCGAGTATGCGACTGGCGATTCAAAACGGATTCGACCGGGCGTTTTCCGCGATCATCGACTCGAACGTGACGACGCTGATCACCGCGGTGATCCTGTTCGTCATCGGAACCGACGCGGTCAAGGGCTTCGCGGTCTCGCTGTTCGTCGGCATCGTGGTCAGTCTGTTCACGACGCTCTACGTCGGCCGGCTGATCCTCGACGTCCTGGAGCGCAAACGCTGGGTTCGCCGGCTGCACATGAACCGCTTGTTCGCCAACCCGCACATCGACTTCCTCGCCTGGAAGAAACCGGTGATCGCCGGCTCGCTCGTGCTGATCGTGCTCGGCATGGGCATGCTGTACTATCGCGGCACGAAGATGCTCGACATCGACTTCCTCGGCGGAACGATGGTCACCTTCCAGCTCGACGAGCCGACGACGGTGACGGAAATCACTGCGATGCTGGAGAAAGTGCCGGCCTTCGAGGGCAACGTCTCCGTCGAGCGGTTGGTGCTCATCGGCGACAAGCCGGGCGACGTCGGGCGGCGGTTCCGCGTCCGGACGGCGACTCCGAATTTGAAGGCCGACGCAGAAACGGCGTCGGAAGTCGGCGGTGAAGCGACGCCTGAAGACGGCGGCGAAGCGGCGCCGGAAGCGGGCGACAAGGCAGCCGAGCAACAGTCGGTCGCCCGATTGATTGCCAGCGCCTTCGACGAGGCCGGCATGCAGATTCGCCGCGTGACGTTCGCAATCGGCGAGACGAAACCGATTGAGGGCGAAGCCGCCGAAGGCTCGTTCGCGGGCGGATCGCAGGTCGAACTGACGTTCGGCAAAACATCCGACGGCGAACAGCAGGAACTGAGCGCCGACACGATCGCCGGTCTGCTGGCGGACAAGTTCCTCAAAATGGAACGCAACGGTCAGCCGAAGTACGACGAACCGCAGGAACTGATTCGCGTGATCGGCGTCGCGGGCACCGGGATGGAAGCCGCCGAGAACGCGGTCAAGACCTTCTCGAAAATGCGCGTCGAAGTCTCGCCGGCGATCGAACTCGCCGACTTCGAATCGGCGCTCTCGACCATGCAGTCCGAGATGGAAGCGAACCCGGTGTTCGACGAAGTCAACAGCTTCGACAGCTCGGTCGCCGGTCGAACCCAGCAGCGGGCCTTGATGGCGATCCTCGCCTCGTGGGCGGCGATCGTCGGATACCTCTGGTTCCGCTTCCAGGACATCAACTACGGCCTGGCCGCCGTCATCGGGCTGATGCACGACGTGGCGATCACGCTCGGCGTGCTGGCGCTGGCGTCGTATCTCGGCGGACCGCTGGGAATCACCGTGCTCGGGCTGGAGGAGTTCAAGATCAACCTGCCGATGGTCGCGGCGATCCTGACCCTGATCGGTTACTCGATCAACGACACGATCGTCGTGTTCGACCGCATCCGCGAGATCCGGGGCAAGAACCCGGCCCTGACGGAATCGATCGTCAACGCCAGCCTGAACTCGACGCTGTCCCGGACGTTGCTGACGTCGGTCACGACGCTCATCGTGTGCATCGTGCTGTACTTCATGGGCGGCGACGGCATCCACGGGTTCATGTTCATTCTGACGCTGGGCATCATCATCGGAACCGTCAGCTCGATCTACATCTCCAGTCCGGTCCTGCTCTGGCTGGCCAACCGCAAGCGGCCGCAAACAGCGACCGTTCGCGCCCGGCAACCCGTCGCGACCTGACGGTGCTGGAGCCGAACGCGCCCGCAGGCCGAACTGCGTCCGACAAAACCGGCAGGCGATGGTTTCCGGCGCGTGGAAAGCGCGAGCGAACATCGCCCCGGCAGGGGCGGCAGACGGTAGCCCCCGGCGTGAGCCAGGGGGAGACTCGCACCGCGATACGGACAGCCCCGGCAGGGGCGACAGTGGAACCGCAC
>JBAQZJ010000232.1:0-16659 GCA_049790855.1 Planctomycetaceae bacterium
CGTGCCGTTCGACGTGTTCTTACGCGAGCAGATCGCCGGCGACCTGCTGCCGGCCGACACGCCCGGCGATCGCGAGCGTCAGGGCGTCGCGACGACCTATCTGTCGCTCGGCAACACGAATCTTGAAGAGCAGGACAAGACGCAGTTGCGGATGGACGTCGTCGACGAGCAGCTCGACGCGATCGGCAAAGGACTGCTCGCCCAGACGGTGACCTGCGCCCGCTGCCACGATCACAAGTTCGATCCGATTCCGACACGCGACTACTACGCGCTGGCGGGCATCCTGCGGAACTCGCAGACGCTGATCGACGCGAACGTCTCGAACTGGATCGAAGTGCCGCTGCCGGCTGCGCCCGAGATCGAACGGGCCGTCGCCGCGCATGAAGCCGAGGTCGCAGCCCTCGAAGCCCGCGTGGCGGAGGCGAAGGCCAGACAGACGAAGTCGCCGGGCGGCCGGTTGCTGGCGCGAGGCGGAATCGCCGTCGGGGACGTTCCGGGAATCGTCGTCGACGACACGGTCGCGATGAAAGTCGGCGCGTGGCAGGATTCGACCTTCACCGGCGTCTTCGTCGGCACCGGTTACACGCACGACGTCAACGCGGGCAAAGGCGACAAGACGATCACGTACCAGCCGGAGTTGCCGGCGTCGGGAAAGTACGAGATCTGGCTGTCGTATTCGTTCGCCGCCGGGCGTGCGCGATCGGTTCCGGTCACCGTCTTCAGCGCGGAAGGCGAACAGACGCTGCCGGTCGATATGCAGACGCCGCCGCCGCTCGGCGGACGGTTCGTGTCGCTCGGTGCATACCGGTTCGAGCAGGCCGGACAGAGTTACGTCAGGATCTCGAATGAGGGCACGGTCGGGCACGTCACGCCCGACGCCGTTGCCTTCATTCCCGTCGCCGAACTTGCTGCTGCCGAACGGTTGTTTGCGCTCCGGTCGTCCGATTCGGAATCGGCGAGCGGTGAAGAGAGTGCCGCGGTGCTGGCGGCTCGTCTGAAAAAGCTGCGGGCGAAGGCGCCCGATCGGCCGATGGCCATGTCGGTCCGCGAAGAACCGGAGGCCGCCGACGCCCGAGTTCATATTCGTGGCAGCGTCCACAGCCTTGGCGACGTCGCTCCCCGAGGGTTCCTGCAGGTCGCGACGTACGGGCCGATGCCGACGATGCCGGACGACGAAAGCGGCCGCGCCGAACTCGCCGACTGGATCGCGTCGAGCGACAACCCGTTGACCGCGCGCGTTTTCGTGAACCGGGCATGGCACTGGCTGTTCGGAGCGGGCCTCGTGCGGACCGTCGACAACTTCGGCACGACGGGCGAGACGCCGTCGCATCCGGCGCTGCTCGACCATCTCGCCGCACGATTCGTGAAAGACCGCTGGTCGGTCAAATCGCTCGTTCGGACGATCGTGATGAGCCGGACGTATCGTCAGGCGGCGATCGGTGATCTGCGTGTGACGGCGGCGGACCCGGAAAACCGGCTGTTCGGCCGCTCGAACCGCCGCCGGCTGGATGCCGAATCGATCCGCGATGCGATGCTGGTCGTCGCGGGAACATTGACGGGCTGCGACGGCGGCAAGACGTTTGCCGACGACCTCGCCGCCGATTACGGCTTCACGACGAAGGCGACCTGTCGCAGCATCTATCTGCCGGTGTTCCGGAACGCGTTGCCGGAGTTGTTCGAGGCGTTCGATTTCGCCGACCCGAGCACGGTGACGGGCCGCCGAACGACCAGTACGATTCCGCAGCAGGCGCTGTTCATGATGAACAGCCCGTTCGTGATCGAACAGGCCGGCGCTGCCGCGTCGCATTTGATCGCGGCCGGACAATCTCAAGACGAGGCGCTGTCGTCTGCCTACCGCGCGACGCTCGGTCGCGGGCCGACGGACGTCGAACGGCAAGCGGTCCGCGAGTTTCTCGCCAACGATGAGAAGCAGGGCGAATCGTCGTGGGCGATCGTCTTTCAGGCGCTTTTCGCATCACCTGAGTTTCGTTATCTGGAGTGAGGGCAGCGCGTGGGGGATCGAGTTCCGACAGAGTCGCGACCGTCAGGGAGCGCGTTTCGACGCCCCCGCGCCGATGAACGCTTCCTGGCGGTCGCGGCTCTGAACGTCGTTGCATTGATCGCACCGGGGACATGACACGATGACCGAGCATTCCCTCAATCGTCGCGACTGGCTGACCCGTGCGGGCTGCGGCTTCGGCGCCCTGGCACTCGCCGGGCTGGAGGCCGAGCACGCCATAGGTCGCGAAAACGGCCGTTCGGTTCCCGGCGATCCGCTTGCGGCACGGCGACCGCATTTCACGCCGCGGGCGAAGCGGGTGATTTTCATCTTCATGCAGGGCGGGGTGAGCCATGTCGATTCGTACGACTACAAGCCGCGACTGATCGCCGGCGACGGCAAGGAATTGCCGTTCGACGATGCTCGCACGATCGCCAAGACCGGCTCGCGCGGCACGCCTCGCCGCGTGATGAAACCGCTCTGGACCTTCGAGCAACACGGTGAAAGCGGCCGCTGGGCGTCGGATCTGTTCCCCGAAACGAACCGGCATGTGGACGACCTGTGCTTCCTGCATTCGCTGCATACCGAGGGAGTCGCTCACGGTCCGGCGACGCTCTTCCTGCATTGCGGTGCGACGAATTTCGTGCGGCCGAGTCTCGGCTCGTGGGCGGCCTACGGGCTGGGAACCGAGAACGCGAATCTGCCCGGGTTCATCTCGATCGCGCCGTCGTCGGGCAACGGCGGAGCGCGAAACTTCGGCAACGCCTTTCTGCCGGCTGACTATCAGGGCACGCCGATCGGCAAGGCGGGCGGTTCGGCGGCCGACGCCACGATTCGCAATCTCACCGGCCCGCTCTCGACGACCGAGCGAAAGTCGCTGCTCGATTTGATGCGCGACGTGAACGCCGGGCAACTCCGACGATCGCACGATGACGCCGAGTTCGATGCCGTCGTGAACTCGTACGAGCTGGCCGCACGCATGCAGCTGACCGCTCCCGAAGTGCTCGACCTGTCTCGCGAGACGAGCGAGACGCTGGCCCTGTACGGCATCGGCGAGAAGCAGACCGACGACTTCGGCCGGCAATGTCTGCTGGCCAGAAGACTGTGCGAGGAGGGCGTCCGCTTCATTCAGGTGACTTACGGCGACGGATCGGCGAACCCGGCGTGGGACCAGCATTCGAACATGCCCAAGCACGCCGAACATGCCGCAGCGGTCGATCGGCCGGTCGCGGGACTGCTCGCCGACCTGAAACGGCGCGGCCTGCTGGAAGACACGCTCGTCTGGTGGGGTTCGGAGTTCGGACGCACGCCGTATTCCGAAGGCAACGGCACCGGCCGCGACCACAATCCGGGCGGGTTCACGGTCTGGCTGGCGGGCGGCGGCGTGCGGCCCGGCTTCGCCTACGGCGAAACCGACGAACTCGGGCACAACTCCGTGCGCGACAAGGTCCACATGCACGATCTGCACGCGACGATTCTGCACCTGCTCGGGCTCGATCACGAGCGTCTGACCTACCGCTACGCCGGCCGCGATTTCCGCCTGACCGACGTCCACGGCCGAATCGTCGAACCGATCTTCGCGTAGGCCGGCAGCGCCGGACGACGAGCAGAAGCCGCAACCCTCGGCGAGCGGCAGGCGTCAGCCTGCCGGTGGGTGCGAACGCTCCGTCATGCTTCGATCGACGTCGACGTCAACCGCTCTCTGACGGTCGCGGCTCTGAACGCCGGGCTGCTCACTCGACGAAAACACCCGGCGGCGACCGGTCCTGGTCGCCGCCGGGTGGGAATGGGTCGTCAAACCCCATTCAGTCGGAACGGTGATCGGTCGCTTCGTGCGACCGATCGTTCCGTCCCGTCGAACCAGCTCCTCGAATCAGCACTTCATCTCTTGCGTCGGAATCTCATGAGGCGTTCGATCGGACAAGGATCGCGTCGCACTCAGTGAGGAACCGCACACGTCGGCTCGCACGCCGTGTCGCAGCAGTCGTTGCCGTGGCAAGCGTCGCCGTGGCAGCATTTCGGGCAGCCCGTGCAGGCGACGGTCTTGCAGACGAGGCGCGGAACGCAGCGAATCTCTTTGTAGGTCACCTCTCGCGGAACGCACTTCGTGACCGTCTGCATTTCGGTCACGCAGACCGGCTTGCAGACGCAGTACGGAATCCGCTTCGTGACGACCTGTCGCTCCAGCCGGATCTTGCAGACCGGAATCTGCTTCGTGCAGACCTGCTTGACGATGCGGCAGGTCGTGTGGGGAACCCGCTTGGTGACGCATTCCGTCACCCAGTTGCAGCGTGTGATCGGAATCTGCTTGCGGCAGACTTCGGTCTTGAACGAGCACTTCGTGATCGGGATCTGCTTCGTGCAGATCTGCTTGACGAAGGTGCAGGTCGTCACGGGAATCTGCTTGGTCCGCTGCTCGCGGACGAAGGTGCAGGTCGTGACGGGAACCTGCTTCTGAACCGTGTACGGAATGCGGCGGGTGACGGTGCAGGGCACCGTCTTGCGGCAGACCTCGGTGACGTAGCGTGTGCAGCAGACTTCCCGCTGTTCGACGCGCGGGCACCAGACCTTACGGTTGATCGTGCGCGGGGCGCACTGCACCGTCGAGGTCGGGCAGCAATCTTCGTGGTCATGGCCGGCACCGGCGCCACAGGGATCGCACGGGCAGCCGTCGACGACGCGACCCGGGCACTGCTCGACGACCGTCTTCCACTCGCCGGTGCAGACTTCGACGATCTTCTTCTCGTGGATCGGCTTGCAGACCGTGTAGCAGACCTCTTTCTCGATCGTGTCGCATTCCGTCTTGTACTCGGTGCAGCAGACCGTCTTGTAGCAAGTGTTGTGGACCGGCTTGCAGACGCTGTAGCAGACCGTCTTGTAGCAGGTGTTGTACACCGGCTTGCAGATCGGCACGCTGATCGTCTTGTAGCAGGTTTCGAACACCGGCCGGCAGCGTGTGAAGCAGACTTCTTTGTAGTGCGTGCTGTAGACCGGCCGCCGCACTTTGCAGACGACGTCGCGGTAGCAGGTCTGGAAGACCGGCTTGCAGACCGTGAACGTACACTCCTTGTAGTGCCGTTCGACCACCGGCCGGCAGACGGTCCGCTGGCACTCGCGGTAACGGGTCTCGTACACGTTCTTGGTGCGGGTGACGGGGACCTGTTCGCAGACGGTGTCGTACACCGTCTTGCAGCAGGTGACCTCGTGCTTGTCGTACACGACCTCCTGCACCGTTTTCAGGCAGGTCGTGGCGTTCTTGGCGGCGCAGTAATCGCCGGACGGGGCGCAGGCCGGGGTCGGACAGCAGTCGTACGACCCGGCGCCGCACAGGCCCGCCGCGGCGTCGCGGGCATGCGTGACGACGCATGCGGTCGCGATGACGGCGATCCAGGGGGCGGCTTTCATGACTCGGTTTCCGTTGCACAGGGGTTCGGTTCGGACTGAATGGGCGGGCGCAAAACGCCCGGCCGCACATCTTTCGTCGGCTGCCCAATCGCCGCCTCTGCACGACGCGACGCGTCTTCTACGGCCCCCGCGACCGATTTGCTTTTCGCCGTCTGCCCAGGCGGTCGATTCGCTACAGGCCGAACCCGCACGGCGGGGGGCGAGACGCCGGCGAGACGTCATCGCCTGACCCTCCGCACGGCTTTGCGTCGATCGTCGTCTGCGGCGAAATTCATGCATTCGTTGTGATCGGTTCGTCCGGCGCGCATGATCCGTCACCTGTGTGCGGCACGAATTCCGGAACCGGAAGGGAGCGACGATGAAGTTCGGACTTTGCCAGGAGTTGTTCGGAGAGCGCCCCTGGTCCGACCAGTGCCGCACGATGGCCGAGCTTGGTTATCACGGCGTCGAGATCGCGCCGTTCACGCTGGCATCTCGCGTTACCGAACTTTCCTCCGAGCGTCGCAGGTCGCTGCGCGCCGAAGCGGAAGCGCACGGACTGGAAGTGATCGGTCTGCACTGGTTGCTCGCGAAGACCGAAGGGCTGCATCTCACGACCGACGATGAGGCCGTGCGCCGCGCGACGTCGCAGTACCTGGCGGATCTCGCGAACTGCTGCGCGGATCTCGGCGGAAAGATTCTCGTCTTCGGTTCGCCGATGCAGCGCAGCCTCGAAACCGGCATGTCGAAAGTGCGCGCCAGCGAGAACGCCGCCGAGGTGTTGCGCGGCGCACTGCCTGCCTGCGCCGATCGCGGAGTGACGATCGCGCTGGAGCCGCTGACGCCGAAGGAAACGAACTTCCTCAACACCTGCGACGAAGCCGTACTGCTGATGGAGCGCGTCGATCATCCGAATCTTCGACTGCATCAGGACGTCAAAGCGATGCTTGGCGGCGAGCGTGAAAGCATTCCGGCGCTGATTGCGAAACATGCCAAAAACACCGTGCATTTCCATGCGAACGACAGCAATCTGCTCGGGCCGGGCATGGGCGAAACCGACTTTGCGCCGATCTTCGAGGCGCTGTTGCGCAGTGGTTACGACGGGTACGTTTCAGTCGAGGTGTTCGATTACTCTCCCGGCGCCGACACGATCGCGCGCGTGAGCATCGAGACGATGCGCGGCGCTCTCGACGCAGCGCGCCGACGAGAAAACTCGTCCTCGTGAGTGCGCTTCGACGAAGTCGCTGCGCCGCGCGTCGCGCCTCGAGTTCGCGCCGCGCACGACGCGCATCGAAGCGCGAGTTTCAGTGCGTTCGAGGTCGAGATCTGGGTTGCACAATCTTGATAAATGCGTAGCATGTCTCACAGTTAGGTGGACGTGTCGTTGTGCAAGTTGGGAACCCGTTCGACGCAACCCCACAGAGCGCGGTTGAACAGAACGGGAAATTGCAGAACGACACTCCATCGGATGCGTGTGGGACGTGTCCATGTCAGGCGACTTTGCCGAACAAGCCCGGTAAGCCAGCGGCAAGGTTGCCACCCTAGGTCCTGTTGGGAGGCTTAACGGTGGCGAAGAAAGCTGCGAAGAAAGCTGTGAAGAAAGCGGCCGGCACGAAGAAGGCCGCGAAGAAGACCGGTGGTGCCAAGAAGGCCGCCAAGAAGGCGGCCGGCAAGAAAGCCACCAAGAAGGCCGCCGGTAAGAAGGCGACCAAGAAGAAGACCGCGAAGAAGAAGGCCACCAAGACCGGTGGCGCAACCGGCATGTGAGCAACTGGCTCACGCAGCACGTCGAAAGGGCGGTCGAGCAATCGGCCGCCCTTTCTGCATTTGCCGCGACCGCTTCGCGACCGGATCGATCGCGTTCCGGCGATCGTCGTTCCGGCGATCTTCGTTCCTCGTCGACCGCGACTTCGCGTCGACCGTCACTCCTCCTCGTCGGCGACGAACTCTTCGACGCCCAACGCACCGAGCGCATTCCGCGCGGCGGCCTGTTCCGCTTCTTTCTTGCTCGCGCCCCAAGCCGACGGATAGGCGGCGTCGCCGATTATCGCGGCGACCTCGAAGCACTTGCTGTGATCGGGACCCTGCTCGTCGACAAGACGGTAGACCGGCGTCTCGCCGAACCGCTTTTGCGCAAGATGCTGCAGCACGCTCTTGAAGTTCCGGCCCCGATCGCGCGCCGCCGCCTCCTCGAGCTCGTCTTCGACGACGCGTTCGATGAATGCGCGCGCCGCCTCGAGGCCGCCGTCGAGATACACCCCTGCCACCAGCGATTCGAACACCGCGCCGAGGATCGAAGTCGGAATCAAATCGTGCGTCCCAAGTCCCTTTCCCACGAGCAACACCCGGTCGAGTCCCAGTCGACGACTCATGTCGGCGCAGGTGCTGCGGCTGACCAGCACGCTCTTCACCCGCGTCAGCTCGCCCTCGGGAGATTCGGGGAACCGCCTGAAAAGCAGCTCGCACACGACCAGCCCCAGCACCGCGTCGCCCAGAAACTCCAACCGCTCGTTCGACGCCAGCCGCGTTCGCGCGACGCTGGCATGCGTCAGACACAACGCCAGCAGCGACCGGTCGCGGAATCGGTAGCCGAGCGCCGCTTCGCACCGGTCGAGCCGGTCGGTGAGATCCTCGGAATCGGAAGACCAGGCAGCCATGAATTCGTCCGGAAGGCTCGTCGTCGCGGCCTCGCGCCGCGACCGTCCAACCGAAACTATTGCCGACCCGTCGTGAAGTCAACGACCGCGACGGTGGCCCACATGACGGCATCGCGTTCCGGCAGAAGGCGGGCCGCGGTGGTCTCCGCATCGGAATTGGCGTCACATGGAAGCCGGAACTGGTACTTCATCCAAGACGAAGCGACCGGGTGCGCGATATAATAGAAGACCCCTGCGACTGGCCCCTCCGGCGGTCCTCGTTTCGTTTCCGATGGTCAAAACCGCACGTCGCTCGAAAAAAAACGTCGCCGTGAATCGCCCGCCGCGCGCTCGGCGGACGATCGCGCTGTTGATCGGTCTCGTGCTGTTGCTGCTCGTCGGTTTGTGGAGCGGCGCGGCGGCACGGGTGCCGCTGGCGTTCGCCGACGGGGCGTTGTGGCGCCGCGACGACGACCGGGCGGCGTACTGGGCAGGCCTCGCGAAACGGATCGATCGAACGAACGTCGACGCCGAGTTCGTGCTCGCACGAGTCGCTCGCCGCGACGGCCGTTTCGACGACGCCGCCGACCATGTGAGCGCCGCACGATCGCTGGGCGCCGATGCGACGAAGGCGCGCCGCGAAGAGATGCTGGTGCTGGCGCAGATCGGGCGTCTCGACGGGATCGAGGAGCCGCTCAACGCCTGGCTTGCCGAGGCCGACCTCGCCGACCGTCGCGAAATCTGCGAGGCCTATTCGAACGGCCTGGCGCGCATCGCACGGTTCGATCATGCGATCGGGTTGCTCGAAGCGTGGCGACTCGACTTTCCCGACGACGCCGAACCGCTCTATCGACTCGGCCGGTTGCTCGAGCACCTGCGGCAGCCGCGCGAAGCCGAGGAAAAGTACCGGGCCGCCCTCGAACGGAACCCGCAACACCACCCGGCGGCGTACCGACTGGGTTCCACGCTGCTCGAACGTCGCGAGGTCGAAGAAGCGCTGAAATACTTTCGCGTGTGCGCCGAGTTGCCGCATCCCGTCGCGGCGAACGTCGGCATGGGTCGCTGCCTCAAGGCGCTCGGCCGGGTCGACGAGGCCCGGCCCCTGTTCGAAGCCGCGGCGAATGCCGACGAAGCGGTTCGCGTCGCATCGTACAAGGCGGTCGGCGAACCGGCCGAGCGGTTTCTCGCGGCGACGGAACTCGGCACGCTGGAGGCCGAGGCCGGCCGCTACGAATCGGCCGAACGCTGGTTGAGCCAGGCCGTCGAACGGAACCCGCGCGATTCGGAGGCTCGTTATTCGCTGGCGATCGCTCTCCGCGGTCTCGGTCGTCGCGAGGAAGCCGCACGCGAGTTCGAGCGGGTTCGCAAGACCCAGCAGGCGTTCGAGGAAGCCGGCGAGCTGCACAACCGCATCGACCTGAAGCCCGGCGACGTCGACGCCCGCTACCGCCTGGGCGTGATTCTGCTCGAGCACGATTCCGAACGCACCGGCATCTACTGGCTCAACACCGCACTCGAATACGATCCGCATCACGCTCCGACGCATCGCGCCCTCGCCGATCTTTTCGCCGCCAAGGCCGACGAGTCGCCCGAGTTCCGTCGGCTTGCCGAAAAGCACGAACGGCAAGCGGGACCGAAGGGCCAAGCGCCAAGCGCCGAGGACTGAAGTCTCGGCAAAGTTTAGCCGCCACCATCGGGAGCGTTTCGCCGCAAGTTCGAGACCCGCCTCAATGCCGACCACGTCACCTCCGAATCGATCGGGCTTTCTCGTGCATCGATTTTTCTTGATCTGGGCCGTCATGCGGATTGCGGCGGTGGGTCGCGGGGCGATCCTGCTCGGTGGAGCGCTCTGCGTCGGCTGTACGGGGGGCGCGACCGACGGCGAGAAGCCGGTCGATCGTGCGGCGACGGACGAACGGACGACGGTGAACTTCGGCGACGGCGCTTCGGACGTTCCGTTGCGCTTGCACGACGTGACGGAGCGGTCCGGCGTCGACGCCGTTTATCACAACGGTCGCGAAGCAAACGAGAGCACGATTCTCGAATCGCTCGGCGGAGGCGTCGGCCTGTTCGACTACGATCGCGACGGCCGGCTCGACCTGTTCTTTCCCGGCGGAGGCTCTTTCGGCTCCGATCAAAGCATCACCGGCCTGCCGTCGTCGTTGTGGCGCTGCCGGGGTGACCTGGCGTTCGAGGAGGTCGCATCGACGGCGCACATCGCATCGGCGCGATATTACACGCACGGTTGTGCGCTCGCCGACGTCGACAACGACGGTTTCTGCGACGTGCTCGTGACCGGATACGGCGGGTTGCAGTTGTTCCGGAATCAGGGCGACGGCACGTTCGTCGAATCGGCTGCGGCGGCAGGCCTGACCGACGATCTGTGGAGCAGCAGCGCCGCGTGGGGCGACTTCGACGACGACGGCAATCTCGACGTCTACGTCGCCCACTACGTGAACTGGTCGTTCGAGAATCATCCGTTTTGCGAGTCGCGATCCGCCGGCGTCCGCGACGTCTGCGGCCCGCGCGAGTTCGAGCCGCTCGACGACGTCGTCTATTTCTCGAACGGCGACGGCACGTTTCGGGATGCGTCGGACGAGGCGGGGCTTGTGCCGGGCGGCAAGGGTCTCGGTGCGATGACCGCCGACGTCGACGTCGACGGCGATCTCGACGTCTACGTCGCCAACGACACGACGCCGAACTTCCTCTACCTCAACCGGGGCGACGGCGTGTTCGACGAGTCGGGGCTGATCAGCGGAACGGCACTCGACGATCGCGGCGTGCCGAACGGCAGCATGGGCATCGCCGTGCTCGACTTCGACGGCGACCTGCGACCCGACCTGTGGGTCGCCAACTACGAGAACGAAACCTTCGCCCTGTATCGCAACGACGGCGACGCCGGGTTCGCGCACGTCAGCGAGCGAACGGGCGTCTCGGTGCTGGGCGGGCTGTTCGTCGGCTTCGGCACGGTCGCGACCGACCTCGACCTCGACGGCGACGAAGACCTGATGGTCACCAACGGCCACGTCATGTATCACTCGACCATCCTGCCGGGACCGCAACAACCTCTGGTGCTGCGAAATCGCGGGAACTCCCGTTTCGCCCGCGTGACGTTTCCGTCCGACAGCTACATCGCGCAGGAACACTGGGGACGCGGCGTCGCCGCCGGCGACCTCGACCGCGACGGCGTCGCCGACTTCGTGTTCTCGAACGTGAACGAGCCGGCCGCGGTGCTGATCAACGCGACCGAAGCCCGCGGTCGCCCGTTCGCCGCGCGGCTGGTCGGAACGCGATCGAACCGCGACGGCATCGGGGCGCGGCTGGTGCTCGACACGACCGCAGGGAAGTTCTTCCGCACCGTCTGCGGCGGCGGCAGCTACCTGTCGCAGAGCGACTACGCTCAGTTCTGGGGGCTTCCGCCGGAAGCCGAACCACGCGAGCTGACGATCACCTGGCCGAGCGGCCTCGTGCAGAAGATCGACGGTGCGACGCTGAAGCGCGACGCGGATCTGGTCGAATTGACGATCGTCGAACGTTCCGACAGGTGAGCCGCACGAGGACCGGTGTCGACGTATCGACAAGAACCCCGGCTTCTTTAAGAAGCCGGGGTTCTTCGGCCGGTGTCGGGTCAGGTCGGTTCTTCGGCGGCGGGAGCGTCTTCAGCCGGCCGAGGCTCGTCCGGATTCGCTTCGATCGGCTTGAGGGCATAGAGCGGCGAGTTGCCGAACTTGCCTTTGCACTTGGGGCATTTGGCGCCGGCGAGTTTCTTGCCGTCGAGGCCGCCGATCTTCTCTTTGCGACGGCTGGCTTCGCTGACGATCAGGCCGCACGACTCGCAGCGGTAGCCGACGGGTTCGAGGGGCGTCTCCGGGTCGGCGAGATGAAAGGCCGGGTTGCGCAGGATGGTCAGCGGGTCGTCGCTGTAGTGGCAGACGAGGTGGACCACGTCGTCTGCCCGCGGGATCGGACAGCCGAGGCCGAACTGCTGGACCTCGAACAGACCGTCGAGCAACTCCTGGAGCCGTCGGTATTGCGAGAGCGTCAGCGAGACGAAGTGCTGTTCGTCGGGGGCGCCGGCCGGCGGCAGCTTGACGGCGATTCGGCCTTCGCCGAAGACGGGAATACCTGCGAACGTCGATTCGTGCTCGTAAGCCGGGGGGGACTCGACGATCAACTTGCCGAGCGCATTCGGCTCGAACGTGAACTTCGCGTCGCACGGCAGTTGATCGACCGGCTTGCCGGCTCGCAGCTCGGCCAGGATTTCGTCGCGGATCTGCTCGGGCTTCTTTTTCGAGAGGGCGAGCATGCCGGCCGGCTTGGCGGTCAGCGACACGGCGACGACGCCGTCCGTCTTCGAGAAGCCGAGATCGGCGGGGCGGAAATCCTTTTCATGTCCGCCCGGCTTCCGCTTCGCCTTCGCCGGTTTGACGACGTGCAGCCGCACGTCGCGCAGCCAATGAGTATAGAGGCCCGCCTTTTCTGCAGGGTCGGCGGGGAAGCCGGCGGCTGCGGGGGCGGCCGCCTCGCCGGCAGGTTGTTCCTCGGTCGCGGTGGGCAAATCGGCGGGAACCGTGAAGTAGGAACCGCAACTGGGATTCGGGCATTTGCCCGTCTTGCCCCGGTGCGCCTCTTTGACCTTGATGCGGATGCGGGCAGGGCAAGGGCAGGTGATCATCCAGCCGTCGGCGACCGGAACGGCGTCGAACGCGGTTCGGCGTCCTCGACCGCGACGTGCGGCCTCTTGCTCTTCCTGCAGAGCGACCTGCAGCAATACGTCGCCGGCGGTCGCGACGGAATGAGCCGGGCCGCCGTCGGCCGGCGGCTTTCGTTTGCGCGGCGTTTCGGCCGTCGGTGAACCCGCTCCGGCATCGGGCGCTGACGTCGAATCGGCGGGGGCCGGCGCATGCTCTCCGCCCGCCCCGTCTTTCCGACGACCTCCGCTGAAAGCGGACGCTCCCGTCGAGGAGCCTTCCTCAGCGGCGGCGCCAGCGAACTCGGCGCCCAGTTGAAAGTCTCCGGTGCTCGGCGGCGGACTTGGCGCGAGGCCGGGAATCGCGAAGCCGCCGGCGGCCTGCGAACCGCCCGGCTGTCGCGCCGCCGTCGACCGCTCGGCCGTTGTCGATTTTCCGGGGGAATCGACGTTGGCGGACGACGGACCGGTCGATCGTTCGGGCAGCGGCTGGAAAGCGACTTCGGGCTGCTGTTGCTGCATGCGTTCGTATTTGGCGGCGATATCCTGCCGCATGAACGCTCCGCAACTCCAGCAGCGGACCAGCCCGCGGCGGACCATCGCCCCACAGGAGGGACAGGGGTCTTCAAGACCCCGATCGGTTTCGACCGTCGCCATGAACGCTTACCCGGCTCGGTGAGACTCGAAACAGCCGACGTGAGAACGCGAGAAAAAAGAGAGGGACGGCGGTTGCCGCCAACCGTCTAGGCTAACACACCAGCCTATCGATTGCAGGGCCGGGGGCGCGAAAATGCCACCGCGGCCGGGTTGCGCACCGCGAACAGCACGAAATATCCGCGCAGACGTCCTGACGACCTGCACCAGCGTCATCACCGGTCCCGACGCATCGGCGTTCTCAAAAGCGGGTCGCCATGCCCGCCCCGCTGAAGAAATCGCCGGCGGCCTCGTTCAGCCCGACACCCGAGCGCAAATCGAATTGCAGGTCGGGCGTCGCCTGCCAGGTGAATCCCCCGTTGAAGTAGTGCTCGTCCTCGGCCGGAACGCCGCCGGTGGCGACGGGAAACAGGGCGAACCATTCGGTGTAAGCGCCCACCGTTTCGGTCAACCCGTAACCGACCGTCGCCGATTGAGCAAAGACGGCGAACGTTCGGTCGCCCGCCGGGATCGACCGTCCGATTCCCGTCACTCCGTCCGTCACGAAGAGTTCGGCTTCACCGACGGCGGCGTTCACCTGGCTGCTGCCGGCGATGCTGACGTCGTCGGTGACGTCCCAGCCGTAAAGCCAATTGACTCCCGGCAGAACCTGATCGGCGGTCACGGGGCTGCCGAGCGGCACCGTCATCTGCGGGACGATCGCCATTTCCGGAAGGAGATCCGACTGCGGCGTCAATGCGAGCTTGGCACCCAGGTAGAGGTCGTCGAAGCCAGAGAGATCGTCGGAACCGTCATTCGAGCGCTCCCAGGCGTGGTTCACGCCGACACGCAGTTCGAGCCAGTCCGCGACGATGCCGACGCGGGTCAGAACTTCAGGGGCGCTATGCAGATACGTTCTGGTTCCGCCCGATTCGTCGTAGTCGAAGGTGTACCCGGTCTCGAGTTGGACGACACCCCGGCCGACGGTCGTGCTCGCCTCGGTGAAGTCGGGACGATCGGTGATGATCGTCTCATCTTTGAATTTGCCGCCCGGACCGAAGCGTTCGGGTGTTTCTGCCGAAGGCTCGCCGGCAGCCCAGCCGAACAGCGTCGGCTCGTGGTGCCATCCGTCGGACTGGGCCTGCACCGCATTCACGGCCATCAGAAGGACGAGGCTCGCGGTAATCGCCACGAAATTTGTGTGAAAAGGCCAGTGTTTGCTGCGGCCTCGAGCAACGGTTCGAGCGGCCATCCCTGGCTCCGATGCATTAAGGTGCAACCCAATCGCACCTGCGATAGAGAACAAAGGAGCACACGCAAATGCCCCGCTGGTTGAATGGGATATCGACTTCCCAACGCTTTCTTCTCTTGCCTAAGACAAACGCTTAGTTTAGAATTGCTATAAGTCAGTTTTCGATTGATCAAAATAAGGGCTTGGGCCGGAATCGTCATGGGTTTCGTCGGCACACGAACGATGCTGCGGCTCGCCGTCTCGTTGCTCGGGCTGGCGCTCGCGGCCGGCTGCTCGGCTCCCGCTGCTGAACCGGATCGGGCAGAGGCGCGAACGAAGGTCGTCGCCACGGTGGGCATGCTGGCCGACGTCACCCGCGTCGTCGCGGGCGATCGGGCCGATGTCGTCGGGCTGATGGGACCGGGCATCGATCCGCATCTCCATAAGCCGACCCGCAGCGACGTGCGGGCACTCGCGTCGGCCGACGTCATTTTGTACGTCGGATTGACGCTCGAAGGCCGCATGGCCGACGCTCTCGAGCGGCTGCGACGTTCGGGGCGGCACGTCGTGGCCGTCGGCGACGCGATCCCTCACGAACTGTTGCGCCGTCCCGATGCCAGCGAAGGGCACGAGGGCACCCATTACGACCCGCACATCTGGATGGACGTTCGATTGTGGAGCCGCTGCGTCGATCGCGTCGCGACGGCACTTGTCGAGTTCGACCCGGCCGGCGCCGAGACGTATCGCCGCAATGCGGCGGCCTATCAGCGTGAACTTTCGCGACTCGACGATTACATCCGGCAGGTGATCGCAACGATTCCTCGCCAGCAGCGGCATCTCGTCACGGCGCACGACGCTTTCGGATACTTCTCGCGGGCCTACGACATTCCGGTTCGCAGCGTTCAGGGAATCACGACCGAATCCGAAGCGGGTCTGGCCGACATCACCGGTCTCGTCGACTTTCTCTTCGAGAACGACGTGCCGGCGATTTTCATCGAGACAAGCCTGTCGCCGAGAAACTTGCGGGCCGTGATGGCCGGCGTCGAGGCGCGCGGCGGCGAGATCGCAATCGGGGGCGAGTTGTTCTCCGATGCGGCCGGTCCTGCAGACAGCTACGAAGGCACTTACGTCGGGATGATGGATCACAACGCCACGGTGATTGCGCAGGCGCTGGGCGGAACGGCCCCGCCGCGCGGCATGGCCGGCAAGCTGACGATGGTGAAGGAATGACGACCACGATGACTCCTCAAGTCAAACAAACTGGCGCCTTCAAGCCCACCCCTGGTAAGGGGTGGGCTTCGGACGGCAAGCCGCGCGAAACGGCCCCGCTTTCGATCGTGGGCCTGACAGCCGGCTACGGCGGCGCACCGGCGCTCGTCGATGCGACGTTTTCCGTTCGGCCGGAAACGCTGACGGCGATCGTCGGTCCGAACGGGGCCGGCAAGAGCACGCTGCTCAAGGCGGCGATCGGGCTGATTCCCTCGCGCGGCGAAGTGCGATTTTGGGGTAAGCCGCTGCGAAGCGTCCGGCGACGGATCGGCTATGTTCCGCAACGGGCGAGCGTCGATTGGGATTTCCCCGTCACCGCGAAACAGGTCGTCGCGATGGGTCTCTACCCGCAGATCGGCTGGTTCCGGCCGGTGACGCGACCCTGGCGAAACCGCGCACTCGACGCCCTCGAACGCGTCGGGCTGGCGAATCTCGCCGAGCGGCAGATCGGCCAGCTTTCGGGCGGACAACAGCAACGGGTGTTCCTCGCGCGGGCTCTCGCGCAGGACGCCGACCTGTATCTGATGGACGAACCGATGGCCGGCATCGACGCGGCGACCGAACATGCGATCTTCGAGTTGCTGGCCGACTGCCGGGCGAGGGGCAGGACCGTCGTCGCCGTTCATCACGATCTCGACACGGTGCCGGGTTGCTTCGACGACGTCCTGCTGCTCAACCGGCGGACGATCGCCTTCGGCCCGGTGTCCGAAACCTTTACCCCGGCAAACCTGAAAGCGGCCTACGGGGGGAAAGTCGCCGTGCTCGATCGACTGCCCTGAAAACACGCCCCTGGAAGCGCCGTAGGGTGGGTCAAGCG
>JBAQZJ010000233.1:0-1535 GCA_049790855.1 Planctomycetaceae bacterium
ACGCACAGGGTCTCCCCTCACCCCTGACCCCTCTCCCCAGGGAGAGGGAGACCGACGACAGAGCCGCAATGAGAAACCGTCGAGGCCTTGCCAGAACACTCAAAAGGCTCCTCACACGCGTTCGCCGAGCAATCGCTCGACGACCAGAACGAGACCCTCGAACGATTCCACGTCGAGCGCATCTTCAATCGGCACATGCACGCCGAACTCGCGTTGCAGTTCCGTCATCAACGACACATGACCGAGCGAATCCCAACCGGGCAGGTCGCCCGGTCCGGTGCTGTCGGCAATCTCAGCCTCTTCACAGCGGAACAGGTCGGCCATCAGGCGCTTCAGGCGGTCACGGACGGCGAGAGTCTGCATCGATTTCGACTTTCCTGATCTTGAAACGGAGGGAACGAATCAGCGAAGTCCATCGCCGGTCTCGAATGCGGATTCGGTTCGCGTCACCCAGCGCGTCAACCGCGAGACGAGCGGCAGGCCGTCCCAGGGGGTTTCAAAGCGGTTTCCTTCGCCGGGTGCGGGGAAGCGACAGACGCCCCGCACGCACGCCGCGTCGGTGAACGTCTCAAGGTCCTTCGCCGGCAGTCGAGTTACAATCGTCTGGACGTTGGGCGGGATGTGCCGCAGGACGTCGTCGAACGTTCCAAAGGGAACGACCTGCACGAATCGATTCGCACAGCGCACGTCGGGCGCCGGTTCCGCCAGGACGGCGACCGTCCAACTCGTTCCGTCATCGCGGCGGACGCTCCCGCCGGCGAGCAGCACGCGCGACCGGTCGAGCGCGATCCGATAGGTCTCGCCGTGATCGAGCGGACGGCGCGGCACTGCCACCGACTTCCTCGCGATCTCCTCCGACAGCTCGCTGACGAACCGTGCGAACTCTGCGTCGTCCGCTCGACGGCGAACGAACACGATCTGCGGCGAGCTGCACGCCTGCTGGTCGAAATAGACGACGTCGGTCGCCAGCCTCCGCGTCGCTCCGGCCGTCATCGTCGTCGGATCGACGACGGCGAAGCTGATCCGCGGCCCGAGAATGACGTCTTCGCAGTCCCACCGGGCGGGCAGCGACTTCACGACCTCGACCGATTCGCGCCCGCCCCAGGCGATCCGCACGTCGGCGGCTCCGCTCATCGCCCGATGAGCCGCGACGTCGCCGCGATCGAATCGCACGACGGACGTCTCCGAGGCGAGGGTTTCTCCCGAATCGCCGGAGCCGGCGAGCGCCTCGAGCAACGGCGAGATGAAATCGTCCTGCTGCGAACTGAGCCGGAGCAGGTTGGCGTTGCCGACCAGCACGCTCACCGCCCACGACAACGCGCCCAGCAGCGGGACATTGCCGGCGAGCCAATGGCAGACCAGCCCCCGCGGCACCAGCCGAATCGCCGTGCGTTCGCCGCCGCGGGTCACGAACCTCGACAGCATCTCCGGATCGGGAACCTCTCGAGCGACGAGTCGCCGCAGCGCCGACGGTTGCAGGAATTCCGCAAGGAACGCCGCTCCCGGCTGCGCCAGCACGTCGTTCAGCACAGGAT
>JBAQZJ010000234.1:0-4630 GCA_049790855.1 Planctomycetaceae bacterium
GCTAAACGTTGACTGCTGAATGTGTTTTGCGATCGAGGGCCGGACATTCCTCGTCGCGACGGCGCGATATTTCCGTTCAGTTCTGGATCGGCCTTCATTCATCGGCTAGGCTGGTCTGGTCCGGTCAGACGACCGCTCGGCCGCCTTTCCCGTCGCGGTTCCGCGACCCCGCCGGCCGTCTCCCGGAGGACCGATCCCGCCGCGACCGCGGCTGTCGTCGCGATCACGGCCCAATCCAGTCTCGGCCGGGAGTCCCGGCGGTTCGACCGTCCGGCCCGGCGAAAGGAGGACGGCGATGGGTGGTCACTCGCTCGACGGCATCAGGAACGTGGCTCTGGTCGGCCACGGAGCCGCCGGAAAAACCAGTCTGGCCGATCAGTTGCTCATGCGGTCCGGCGCGGTCCGGCCGACGTCCGGCAACAATGGAGCCTATCTCGACGGCGACGATGAAGAGCGTGCCCGTCATATGTCGATCTTCTCGCACCTCGCCCACTTCGAACATCACGGACGTCGAATCAACCTGATCGACACCCCAGGCTATCCTGACTTCGTGGGACAGATGGTCGGTGCTTTGCGGGCCGTCGAGACGGCGGTCATCGTCGTCAACGCGTCGGCCGGCATCGAGCCGAGCACGCGGCGGGCCTTTCATATCGCCGGCGACGAGCAACTCGCCCGGATGATCGTCGTCAACAAGTGCGACCAGGATCATACGCATCCCGAAGAGATCCTGGCGAGACTTCGCGAAGCGTTCGGAGCAGGCTGCGTCGCGCTGAACGTGCCCTGCGGCAGCGGACCGGGATTGTCGAGCGTCATCGGCGTCGTCGACCCGGCTGCAAAAGCGACCGGCGACTGCCCCATCGATCCGCAGCATGCCCACCAGGAACTCGTCGAAGCGATCGTCGAGACTGATGAAACGCTGATGGCGAAGTACTTTGACGGCGAGGAGCCGAGCGCCGAGCAGATCGCCGCCGGCGTCACCGCCGCGATGAAGGCAGGCACCCTGATTCCCGTCATGTTCGTGTCCGTGGCGAAGGGCGTCGGCCTCGATGAGTTGATGGACATGCTGTCCGATCTCGCGCCGTCCCCGTCCGTCGTCATTCACCACGCGCAGGACGTCGACGGCCGCGACGTCGAGTTGATCCCGCGGGAAGACGGACCGTTTATCGGTCAGGTGTTCAAGACGAAGATCGACCCGTTCGTCGGCAAGCTGTGCTACATCCGCGTCTACTCCGGCCGGCTGCACAAGGACGAGACGGTACAGACCGTGCGGGGCGGCAAGAGTTTCAAGGTGCATCAGATCCTCGACTCGCAGGGCAACGATCAGACGGTTGCCGACGAAGCGGCCCCGGGCGACATCGTGGCGGTCGCGAAGATCGACGATTTGCACGTCGGCGACACGGTCACGAACAACGGATCGAGCGTCTCGCTGCCGCCGATCCCCTTCCCCACACCGATGATCGGCCTGGCCGTCGAGCCGAAGAGCCGCGCCGACCAACAGAAGATTTCGACCGCCCTGCACAAGATCGAAGAGGAAGACCCGACCGTGCGCGTCGTCCGCGACGAGCAGACGCACGAGATGGTCATGCAGGGCATGAGCGAGCTGCATCTACAGATCATTCGCGACCGGCTTGCGAAGCGCGACCATGTCGAAGTTCTGACTCACACTCCCAAAGTGCCCTACCGCGAGACCGTGACCGGCTCGTCGGAAGCGAATTACCGCCACAAGAAACAGACCGGCGGCGCCGGCCAGTTCGCCGAGGTGCATCTGCGCGTGCATGCGGTGCCCCAGGACATCGACCCCGATACCTATTTCACCAAGGACCGTTTCCCAGGCCTGCGGTCGACCCATTACGATCGCGAACTGAATTTCGCGTTTCTTGATTGCGTCTCGGGCGGGTCGGTGCCGAACCAGTACATTCCCGCCGTCGAGAAGGGCGTTCGTGAGCAAATGACGCACGGCGTTCTCGCCGGATACTCCATCCGCGACGTCGCCGTCGAGCTGTTCTTCGGCAAAGACCACCCGGTGGACAGCAACGAGACGGCGTTCAAAACCGCCGCCCGCCATTGCTTCAAAGAGGCGTTCCTGGAAGCCTCGCCGGCGCTGCTCGAACCGGTCGTCCGCGCGGAGATCACCATTCCCGAAGCCAAGCTGGGCGACGTCACCAGCGACTTGACCGGTCGGCGCGGTCACGTCGAAGGGATGGAAAGCCTGCCCGGAGGGATGACGGTGCTGCGGGCGAACGTGCCGCTCGCGGAGATGACGACCTACGCCCGGACGCTCTCCGGAATGACCGGCGGACAAGGCTCGTTCATCATGGAACCGAGCCACCATGATCTTGTCCCAGCTCACGAGCAACAGAAGATCGTCGCCGCAGCGACGCCTTCGGCGAACGGCGATTGAACGACCCATCAGAGCCGCGACCGTCAGGGCGCGTTTTCTCGGCGAGCCTACGTCGATAAACGCGCCCTGACAGTCGCGGCTCTGATCGTTATCGCTTCCGTCGCCGGATCGCTCGCGGTCGGGCGAACTGCCGTAAAACCTGACCGCGACGCAGTCGGGGAATCGGACGTCCCGTCACCGCCTCGCGTTCATCGGACGCTGCCGTCCGGCCGTCGGCCGCGCGGCTGACGGCGAGATTGATCTTGCCGAGCCAGTCGGGCAGTTCCGCCGCCGAACCGGTGCTCGTGGCGATGTAGGCGTCGATTTCGCGGCGGAGCGTTCGGAACGCGAGGGAGTCCTCGTGTCCGGCGCGTGATTCGTGAACGGCGAGAGGAATCAACGCGAGCATTCGATCGACGGCCAGCGGTTTGACGAATCGTTCGGCGAGGTGATCGGAGATCGACGGCAGCCGCATCGCGTGTCGCTTCTCGAGCGACGCCAGCCGAGCCAGGTGTTTCGCCGCTGCCGACGACGTTCGGGAGCGGACGACCTCTTCCCAAAGTCGGGCCGCTGTGCCTTCTCCTGAAGCGGCGAGCACTTCATGGGCGATGCGCAGCGGTGTCAGATCCCACTCATCGCGCCGGTACGTCGCCTCGGCCCGCAGAAAATCGAGAAACGAGTCGAACCGCTCGCCGTAGTCCGACTGGGTCGTCGTCGAGTTGTATTCGATGAACCGTTCGATTTCGTCGACGACCGTGGCGTAGATCAATTCGAGCAACCGCGTCGCACGGCGTCGGAACGCCTCGTCGTGCTTCAGGGTCTCGGCGAGCCGCGACGGGTGGAGCGGATCGTACTGCTCGATGAGATGGTCGAGGAACTTGTCGACTCCCTCGTGCAGAATCGCACGCAGGTTGCTCAGCGGCAGCGAGCGTGCATGAAACAGTTCGCCGCCATATCGACGGATGAAGCGCCGCGCCTCCGACCACGTCGTCGAATCGTTGAGCGCTTCGACGGCAGACAGCCTCATCGTCGCTGCGTGTTGCAACCAGAGGTCGAGATACCGTTCGACGACGATTCCGACGAGGGCGACCGTCGCGTCGTTTCGACCGCGAGCCTGCGGACGCCTCGGAACCGAATGCGAACGGCGAGTCGCAGGATCGGTTCGGGACGTCGTCGTCACCGGCGAGTAAGGTCCGTGTCGCATGCGTCCGAGGATCGGCCGTCGTCGCCGGATGGCCGCAGGATGCTCCGTCGAGTCTCGCGAATTGACCGCAGTGCGAAGCACGCACTCGAATGCGGTGCGAAACAACCGATCGAACTCGGTGACCGAGAGGCCCGTGGGCCGCGAGCGGCGTTCCATGCGCAAGGCGACCCGCAACACCTGGCGTGCTTCGCGAAGCAGCCCGAGACGGGGAAGTTCGGCGACGAGCGTCGTCAACAGGTCCTGATTGACGCGCGCCTTGATCGCCGCCAGCGGGTCGCCGCCGTTTTCGACAGCGACGTACAGCAGTGGTCGATCGGCGAACCATCGCAACAGCGCGGGCAGGCCGGTTCGCACGCCGACGACGTCGCACGCCAGTAGGGGGCGCAGCACGCGCGTCGCCGGGTCGTCCACGGCTTCGGCCGATTCGCGATGGGTCGCCCGGCTTCGCAGCAGACGCTCGGCAGACGCCATGCGGACGGCCGCACCGGTGACGAGGTGCAGTAAATGATTCTTCGACTGGAGTTGTGCGTCGTATTCGACGTTCGCATCGAAGTCACCCGAACCGACTCCGAGCGGCTGTCGCGCGATCGCTGTGGCGAGTCGCGACAGTTCGCGTTGCCACCGTTCGACCTGCGGCAGCCACTCTTCGGACGAAGCCGCGAACTCGCCAGCCTTCCCGTCGATCCGACCGGCGGCGACCCGCCAGAGTTGTGCAAGCAGATCGAGGAATCGCAGGCGCGGTTCGAGCTGGAGCAGGATCGCCTCGAATTCACCGCCGGAGGGGGTTGCCGGCGTATCGAGGACGCTCGATTCGAATCCGTCGGCGGTGCTGTCGCGATAGACGACGCCTTCGTAGGCGGCGCCGAACAGATCGTCGCCGTCCTCTTCCGCGTCTTCCGACCGTTGTTCCGGATCGTCGTCCGGCGGGTCGAGAGCCGGGTCGCCGAGCGTCGGTACGACCCAGAATTCGCCTGCGTTCGCTTCGAGGAAGTCGAAAAAACGGCGACACAGCCGCTCCTGCTCTTGCGGGGCCGGCGCTCCTGGAC
>JBAQZJ010000235.1:0-1886 GCA_049790855.1 Planctomycetaceae bacterium
ATTCGGACCCTCGCTGACGCGTCGAGCTTGTGGTTCATTTCGACCGGCCGAGGTTCTCGCGGAGGAATGCCGGGCGGTTCGTCGTGATGCTGTCGACGCCGGCCTCGGTGAGCCGCTTCGCTTCGGCCGGGTCATCGACCGTCCAGACGTGCATGGCGAGATTCGCATCCTTGACGGCCTGCACGTACGCGGCGTCGATGATCGGCCGAGCCTGAAGGTCGACCCCGTCGACGCCCAGAGACTTCGCGGTGGCGATCAGTTCCTCGCGCGGCGGACCCCACTCGCCGGTCTGCTCGTTCTGCTTGATCGATTCCAGCCAGTAGACGGGGATCGACGGAAACATCTTCTTCGCCCCGGCGGCAGTATCCTCGTTGAAAGTGATGATCGTGATCTCGTTTCCGCCGATTCCGGCCTCGTCGAAAATCTTCTTGATCGGAGGCAGCACTTCGGGACCGCATTTGATTTCGAGAAAGATCTTTTTGCCCCGGGGAATCAGGTCGAGCACGTCTTCCAGCACGGGCATCTTCTCACCGGCGTACTTGTCGCCCTTCCAGGCGCCATTGGCCCCCTTCCAGGTGCCGACGTCGAGTTTCTGCAGTTCGGCGAGCGTGCGGTCGGCGATGGGCGACTTGTCGCCGTCGAGCTTTGCTGTGTTTTTGTCGTGGAACAGCACGACGCGGCCGTCCTTCGTCAGGTAGACGTCGATTTCGACGGCGTCGGCACCTTGCTCATAGCCGAGCTTGATGCTGGAGACCGTGTTCTCGGGCGCGTCGTAGCTCGCCCCGCGATGAGCGACGAGGTCCACGGCAAACGCAGGCATGGCGGCAAGCGACAACGTCGCGATGAGGATGTGACGCATCTTCGCTTTCGATGTGTGTTCGGCGATCCGTTTAGCCGCGACCAACGGGAGCGCGGCCCGAAGTGAATACGACAACAGCGATGCGAACGCGATTCAAGCCCGACGGGCTGACCTTCGCGCGAATTGACCAGGCGAAGCGCTCCCTGAAGGGAGCGGCTAAACGGGTCACCCCATGACCTGCAGGATGCCCTGCATGAACGCCGGCAGGTCGTCGGGCCTGCGGCTCGACACGAAGTGGCCGTCGACGACGACCGGCTCGTCGTGCCACTCGGCCCCGGCGTTGACGAGGTCGTCTTTGATGCCCGGCGAGCCGGTGACGTTCACGCCGCCGTAGATGCCCGCCGAGATCGGCATCCAGCCGCCGTGGCAGATCGCCGCGATGCACTTGCCGTCGCGATGAAACTCGCGGAGCAGCCGCTTGACGCTTTCCTCTCGCCGCAGCTTGTCGGGCATCCACCCGCCGGGACAGACGACGCCGTCGAAGTCGGTCGATTCAACGTTGTCGACGCCGGTGTCGGCCCGGCAAGGGTAGCCATGCTTGCCGGCGTAGACGTCTCCCGCCTTCAGCCCCGCGAGCGTGACGTCGGCCCCGGCCTCGTCGAGCCGCAGCTTGGGATACCACAGCTCCAGGTCTTCGTAGTCCGGCCCGGCGAAGATCAGAAACGATTTCCCGACGAGCGGCGGATCGTTCGGCATGACGGCGCTCCTGCGATCGTGACGGATTCGGAGAAACCGTCAGCGTAACGCAGGAGAGCGAAGGCCGCGACCATCAGAGCCGCGACCGTCAGGGAGTCGGCGAGCGGCAGGCGTCAGCCTGCCGGTGCGTGATCTGCGCGAACAGCCAGCGTGCCATGCTTTCACGCCGTCGCATCCGGCGAAGGCGGCTTCGAGAAGCGTTCCCGGCGGCGGGCGAGCATGCCTTGTGCCCGTCCGCCCCCGACATGCTCACCCGCCGCCTGCGTTTTTCGGGGACTGCGGGAATCTCCACGGCGGCGTGAGAGCATGCCACCCAGCCTCGACCGTCAGA
>JBAQZJ010000236.1:0-5511 GCA_049790855.1 Planctomycetaceae bacterium
CCGCTCGTGGCGGTCGTGCTGGGGCTGAACGTGCGGCATCGCGAGCGGTTGCCGAAGGCCGGGCCGGCGATCGTCGTGGCGAACCACAACAGCCACCTCGATACGCTGGTGCTGATGAGCCTGTTCCCGCTGGCGCAACTGCCGCATCTGCGACCGGTCGCCGCCGAGGACTACTTCTTTCGCAACCGGCCGCTGAAGTGGTTCAGCCTGAACATCATGGGCATCATTCCGCTCGATCGGAAACTGCGCTCGTCGGGTCGCCATCCCTTCGCCCCGATCGACGAAGCGCTGGAGCGCGGCGACGTCGTCGTGCTGTTCCCCGAGGGCAGTCGCGGCGAACCGGAACGACTGACCAACTTCAAGTCCGGCATCGCCCATCTCGCCGAACGTCACCCTGCCGTGCCGATTTCGCCCGTCTATCTGCACGGACTCGGCAAGTCGCTGCCGCGCGGCGAGGCACTGCTCGTCCCGTTCTTCTGCGACGTGTTCGCCGGCGAGCTGCTCACCTGGACCGGCGACCGCCGCTCGTTCATGGAAAGATTGACGGGGCGGATGACGGAGCTGGCCGCCGAGGGGCAGTTCGCGGCGTGGGAGTAGGCGAGTTGGACGGCATTGAGCATTGCCACACATTGTCGGTGGCTATCATGGTATATAATCGGGCGATGACGATCGTCGAGTTTCTCTGGCCCGACGAGCGTATCGACCACATCGCCCGACATGGCGTGACGCCGGAAGAGTTCGAAGAGGTTTGTTTCGGTCGCCCTCTCGTGCTGCGAGCGAAATCTGAAGGTCCGAATCCCGTCTATTACGTGCTGGGACGAACTGGTTCCGGGCGTCACCTGTTTTGCGTCATCATTCGGTTTCTTGACGGGAAGGGTTTTCCTGTCACGGCGCGACCGATGACCGTTCGGGAAAAGACTCGATACAAGCGATGGGTAAACCGATGAGCCGACCGAAGATCCCCCAGACCGATTCGATCCAGGAACTGGCGCGGTTCTGGGAGTCGCACGATCTGACCGACTTTGAAGACGAACTTGAAGAAGCCGTCGAGCCGGTGTTCCGGCAAGAGACGGTCGTCAACGTCTGCCTGCCGGCACAGGACGCCGAGGCCCTCAGGCGACTGGCGGCCTCGCAGGGGGTCGAGTCGTCCGATCTGATTCGCGAGTGGATTATTGAACGCGTCGCCGGCAGTTCGTGAACTGCGTGACTTACTCCGCCCCGCGCACGAAGGCGATCACGTCGGCGACGTCCTGGGGTGAGAGGTCGCGTTCCAGGCCTTCGGGCATGAAGCTCTTGCCGGTGTCCTGGAGTTCTTCGACGTCTTTGCGGAGCAGTTCGACGGTTCGGCCGTCGGCGCCGGCCAGCGTGATCGAGCCGGCCGATTCGCGAAGGACCAGCCCCGTCAGCACGCGGCCGTCGGCCGTCACTGCCGCGTATCCGCGGTACTTCGCCTCGACGGCTTTATTCGGGTCGAGCAGCGACGCGAGCAGGTTCGTCGGCGATTTGTCGGTCAACACGGCGAGGTTGGGGCCGAACTCTTTCCCAACGCCGTCCAACTTGTGGCAGCTCGCGCAGGTCTTCTCGAAGAGGGCTTTCCCGTGGACGGCGTCGCCGGCGGCGGGCAATTCGCTTTGCCATTTCGCGACGAGTTGAACACGATCCGACGTCGCCGCGCTGCCGAACAGGTCGGAAGCGGCCTTGCGGATCGCAGCGTCGGACGACTTCGTCAGCCGTTCGCGAGAGGCGGCGTCGAAGTCGCCTGCCGCGAGCGTTCCGGCCGAGGCGGCGTCGAGCAACGCCGCCGTCCATGCCGGACGTGCCAGCAATGCCTGCAGCACGACGCCGCGCAGTCGCGGACCGTAACTCGCCCAACCGGCCAGCAACAGAGACGGCGTTTCGGCATCGCCCGATTTCGCCAGCGCTTCGACGACGGCGTCCTGCAGTGCGGGCGGCGATTGCGGCCCAAGCCATTCCAGCAGGTCGTGACGATCGGCGGCTGTTCCAAGCGGCCCGCCCAGCAGGCCGACCGCCGTCCCGCGGATCGCCGGTGGTGCCGAGGCGTCGGCCAGCCGCTTTCTCGCGACCGCAAGTGTGCGCTTGACCGCGTCCTCGTTCGCGATCGTCGCGCAACGTTCCGCCGGAACGGCGTTCGCGACGGCGACGACGGCGGCGATCTGCCAGTCGGGAATCGACGCCTCGTCGGTCGCAAGCGACCTCAAGACGCGCTGCGGGCCGGTCTCGGAATCGGTGCCCAATGCCGTCGCGACGAGGTCGGCGGCGATCGATGCCGCGGCGGCGTCGCCTTGTCGGAGGACCGCCGTCAGCATGCGGTCGGCGTGCGGCGAGGCCGACGAAAGAGTCGCCGCCCGCATCCATGTCTCATTCGCCCCTGCGGCGAGTCGCCCAAGCGTCTCGCCGGCCCGTTCGTCATTCCACTCACCGAGCGACAATGCCACCTGCATCCGCACGCGGGCGTCGTCATGCGTCGCGAGTTTGCAAACGGCGGACCCGAGGTCGAGGTTGTCGTCCAGCAGCGGCTCGCTCATTCGCACGGCGAAGCGAACGACGCGCGGGTCGCCGTTCCCGAGTGCCGCCTGGAGTGTTTCCGCATCGAGGGCGTCAAGCGCCGAAAGCGTGCCGAGGGCGTGAACCCGGCCTTGCGGCAAGTTCGCTTCTCGCGCGAGTTTCTTCAGCAGCGGCAACGTCTCGGCGTCGTTCCGCCAGATCAGAAGCTGTTCGGCGAGGTCGCGAACGATGCCGTTGGCGTCGTCGAGTTTCGCGACCAACTCCGGCGTCGATAGAGCCGTCAGGTCGGGCAGCGCTTTTGTCTCGTCATCATGGCCCGGACCGCGCACCCGCCACAGGCGTCCTTTGTCCGACCCCGATCGCAGATCGAGCCGCGCCTGCCAGGCTTCGGGAATCCATTCGGGGTGCTCGATGACGAGCCGGTACATGTCGGCGACCCACAAAGCGCCGTCCGGTCCCGTTGCCAGCCGCACGGGTCGGAACCACGGGTCGGTCGAGGCGAGGAACTCGGTCTGCGCCGAGGGAAACGATGCCGTCGTGAAGGTGGCGCCGTCCGGTTCCAGCGTGACGGCTCGAACGAGATTGTGGACCGGCTCGCAGGAGAAGCCGAGAGTCTGAGGGCCGAAGGTCGCGTCGCGGAAAATCGCGGGACTGCACGCCGAGGTGAAGCGGTTCGCACTGTTTGGGTCGTTGAAGCGATCGACCGTCCGGCTGGCGGGGTGAACGCGGAGCTGATCGCCGCCGATGAGGTAATGTCGCGGGTCGGGAAAGACGACGTGCGGGTTCCGGCCGAGATAATGGTCTTCGACGATGTAATCGAACAGCGGTCGCGAATTGTTGTTGCCGAACCAGTGGCCGAAGTCGTCGCGGCAGCGCCCGAACTGCGAGTCGCCGCTTTGGGTGACGACCTCGCCGGTATCGGGATCGATCGCGAAGTCGCGCCCCGACAGGTCGTAGCTCTTGCCGGTTTTGGGTGACGTGATTCCCGGAGCCCCGTGGGCGACATGCACCAGGCCGTCGAACGCGAACGTGAAGCCGTTGACGCGGTGCTGCGGGTTCGAGGCGGGGAAACCGGTGAGCAGAACGTCGCGGGTATCGGCCTTGCCGTCGCCGTCGGTGTCTTTCGCGAAGAAGACGTCGGGAACGCAACTGACGAGCGCCCCGTCGCGCCAGGGCATGACGCCGTTCGGATAGGCGAGGCCGTCGAGGAACGTCGTCGCCTTGTCGAACACGCCGTCATGGTCGGTATCGGTCAGCACCTTGATGCGACCGTTCGGTGAGCCTTTTCCATCGCCGCCGCGGGGGTAATCGCCCATCTCGGCGACCCACAGGCGGCCGTCGGGGCCGAAGGAAAAGTTGACCGGGTCGGCGATCAGCGGTTCCGAGGCGACAAGTTCGATCGAGTAACCGTCGGGCAGGCGGAACGTCTGTTTCGCGTCCTCGGGCGACAGGGCCGGTTCGCCGCCGGGGTCTTTGAGAACGTCGTGAATGCGGCCGATGAGGATCTCTTCGGTTCCCGGTTTCCAGGGACCGGGCTGGTTGTAGTAGACCATCGAAAACTCGGCCTCGTAACCGCCTTCCTTAAGGACGCGGTCGGAGGCGACGTAGGCGAACACGTCGTTCGCGTAAGCGGTGACCCAGAGCGATTTCGAGTCGACCTCCTTCCGCAGCCGATGCAGATAATCGACGACGACCTCACCGCCGAGGAACACCATCGTCAACTCGTCGCCGAACCGCCAGGCCTGCACGGGCATGGGATACGTCTCGGGCAGGCGTCCCATTCGCTCGTTAATCGCCAGCATGTTTTGCGCGTGGCGGGCGACCTGCGGCGTCGTGCTTTTGGTGCGTTCCTGCATCTCTTCGATCGTCCAGCGGTCGAACGGCAACCCTGCGAAGCCGAACGAGGCGATCGGCTTCGCGGTGACGGCGGCCGTATCGCCTTTCAGAACGCGATCGACCTCGAGGGCCAGCGCCCGGCCGTGGGCCTCGGCATGAGCGCGAGCCATCGGACCGCCGCGCGGCTCGGGGTTCGCATCGGCTCCGCAACCGATCGAGCACAGGGCGACGACGCCGGGGTGCGTCTCTTCGAGATCCGACGCGGCATACGCCGGCCAGTCGCCGTTGACGTTGTAATAGTTGCCTTCCAGCGTCGTGGCGTGGCAGGCGTAGTTGAAGACGACGCCGCGCAGCGTGCCGTCGGGCGCGGCGATCTTCAGCACGCCGACGTGATGATCGACGGCCCCGCCGGGAACGATGCCGAACCCCTGATAGACGCCGTCCTTGACCGATCGCCGATTGATCGCGAAGCCGGCCTTGCCGCTGCCGATCGAAAGTTGCGCGGGCTTGAGGTCGTCGATCGCCTTGCCGACGGCTTCGACCATCGCGTCTTTCGCGCCTTCGGTATAGGTTCGGGCGGCTTTTTGTTCGGTTTCGGAAAGCGGCACGGCGAACAGGTTCGTCAAGCCGTCGGAAAGGTGCGGCGCGGTATGCGAATGCGTGCAGCAGAGGACGAATCGTTCGCGATCGATTCCGTACTTGTCCTTGAGCCGCGCCGCGACGTCGTCGGTGAAACTCGCCGCGGTGCCGATCGTGTCGAACGACACGAGCACGAACGTTTCGCCGTCGGTCGGCCGTAGCGCCACCGCCCGGATGTGCAGCGGCGTGTCGACGCCCTCCGACGGCTTGTCGCGGTTGCCGTATCCGGAGAGTCGGACCGGGTCGGACGGCGTCGCGTCGACGCGGGCGAATCCGGCTTGAAAAGTCACGTCTTCGTTCGCCACAACGGGTGACAACGCGACCGCCACGAGAGCCACAGCAACGACGAGCCGCATCGAGCACCTCGCGAAACGAGCCGGAAGAGCCGGGGAACCGATCGCCCGATCATGCCGGCCGCGGCCGATGCGTTCAAGCCGCGCGGCGACACCGTGGTGGTCCGTCTCTGCAAATCGTCAGGTCATGACAGGTTCCCCCGCTGGCGGGGGGCGG
>JBAQZJ010000237.1:0-7832 GCA_049790855.1 Planctomycetaceae bacterium
CCTCTGGGGAGAGGGGCTAGGGGTGAGGGGATGTCCTGTGGTTTCACCCGTGTTTTGCAACCGTCCGAAGTGCGGCAACGACATTGATCACGTGCGACGCAGGCCAAACGACTCCCCTCACCCCCGGCCCCTCTCCCCCAGCGGAAAGGGGAGTTGTAACAGGACGCTCTAAAAACGCAGTTCGACCGTCGCGATCTCGTAGGCGTGAAGGTCGAGCGTCACACCGTCGGCATCCACGGAAAGTGACGCCGTCGTGTTTCCGGCAAGATCCGTGAGGCACGCCGACGTGGGTGATTGGAAGCAGGACAAGCGAACTCGTTTCGCATGCCCTTCCGTCTCAAGGAGCCTGATCCGCAGGCCGGCCGATTGATCGTCGCAGGCGGCGAGAGGACGGACGCTGGTGATCTGAACGTTCTTCGCATCGACTTTCAGGAACCAGCCGGCCGGGCCGGCGAGAGACGGGCCGCGATCGGTTTCCACGACGACCGGCGGGACGTAGGCCTCGAGCGCGGGCCGCATCGGGTACGGTTCATCGCACGCAATGACGAACCGGAATCGCTGCGTCGTCTCTCCGGCGACGACCAGCAACGTGTCGAACATGCGGTCGCCCGTCCGTCGATGGAACGGCAGCTCGACCGGAATGATCGTCGTCCGCAGCTCGTCTTCGGCGATTTCGATGTAGTGCGGAGCGTCGAACCGCCCGTCGGGAGCCGGTTGCGCCGTCTGCTGGACGCTGCGGGTCAGTACGGCCGTCGGATCATTCCAGGCGAATCGGCAGCCGTAGTAGTTCGACCACGGGTCGCCTTCCGGTTGTCGCAAGGGTTCGAGTTCAATCTCCAGTTCGACGACGGGGCGGCTGCGCCAGAGGCGGATCGTCTGACGGAACGTCGCCAGCACGTCCCCGTTCGTCTGATCGATCAGGTCGCCGGTCGTCACGGCTTCGGCGAGCGCGGGACCGCCGCAGGTGATCTCGACCGATCTGGCCCGCATCGCGCTGTAATGAGAATCGTCGCTGCCCCATTCGTCCGAGGCGATCTTGCGTTTGCGAGGAAAGCGAAAGGCGAGTTGCTGGCTGAGCCGCTTCGGGCTGCGACCGTACCCCTTGACGAAGGCGATGCCGCCGGTCGCTTCGCTGAGATGGACCTCGAACCACTCGTTCCGAAGCACGCCGTTCTCGGCGGTCGGCGGCTCGTCACGGCGCGGCCCGGGCGTCGATGCCGCCTTCGGAAGCCAGAGGAACCCCGCAGCCGGAAGATCGACCGTGACACAACGCCGCCGGTCGTCGAACTGGACCTGCTTGACCGGGCCGTCGACCGGCGGTGCTGCGAAGCCTTCAGGAAGCCCGACCGTGCAGCGCCGCGGAAAGGGCAGTGAGTTCATGATCAGTGCGCCGCGACCGGCCGGGGCACCGGCCAACACGGCATCGGCGAATGACCGGCCGGCTGTCTCTTCGGACGCGGCAAGTCGCTGGTCGGCGGCTGCGACGACGTCGGGTTCCGCGTCGGGCAAGGCCGCTTCGACATCATCTTCGTTCTGCGCGAGCGAGCATTCGTCGAACTCGCCGCGAAGGACGCCGGCGATCGTGTGCATCGACGCCGTCGCGTCGAGCCGATGCCGCCGGGTGATCATTCGACCATAGCGGGCGATCGGGTCGGCCTGATCGCGGGCGACCGACTGCGTCAGGTAGGGAGCGAAATACCCCGTGGCCGGATGCCGGTGCGTCCGACCTGCCAGGTCGCTGTCCTCGAAGAACGTTTCGAGGCTGACGATCTTGCCGAAGACCGGCGCATAGCGGTGAATCCGGCGGAGATCTTCGAGCCACGGCGACGAGACTTCCGGCCAGCGGGCGAACATGATCGCGGCCGCCTGGTCCTGCTCCATCGATTCCGCCAGCCGCTGTGAAAAACGCAGAAAGCTGGTCGCGCCGTCGGCCGCCAATGGAATGCGGCTGAACGCGTCGACGCCGACGCCGTCGCACCCCTCCCAGCGAAAGCGGCTCAATTCGTCGTCGGGGTAATAGCCGTCGTCGAGGGCCGCGTGGACGGCGTAGGGGATTTGCGAACGGTCGAGGATTTGAGGGATGAGCGACGAAAACCCGAACCGGCGCCGCGCCCAGACCTTCGGAGATCGTCCGAAGATTCGATCGTAGGCCGCGCGTCCGCGATCGAATTCCCACAGCACCGATTCGATCGGCAACAGCGACGTCGGCCCCTCGCGGTACTCGCCTCCCACCAGGCCGACACGGTGCCCGTTCCAGTCCGATTTGAGGCGCTCGATGAGATCGGGGTGGTCGCAAGCGATCTTCTCCCAATCGGCAGCGGTCGCGAGCAGCGTCGTCGTTTCGAGCGGCGAGAGGGCCGCCGGAAGCTTGTCGGCAAGTCGCGGCACGACCAAGCAGAGATCGATCAAATAGCTGTCGACGGGAAAGTAACGCTCGCGGGCATCGAGCAGCAGTTCGAACGCCCGGCTCAACCGGCGGCGTGCCTGTTCGGTGTCGCCGGCGACGGCCGACTCGGCGGCAGCGAGAACTTCGAGCCGGATCGGGCCGCTGTCGAGGTTGCTGTAGTAGTGCATCCGACGGGTCAGCAGATCGGCCTGAAGCATCGCCGTGCCGAATGCCATGAGATCGGCGACAAGCTCTTGATCGAGAGGCGAGCGGGGAGCGTCAGCCCCCCGAGACGTCGCAACAACAGTCGAGACGTCCGGCAGCTTGGATTCGGCTTCGGTATCCGGATTCTGAACGCCGTGATTGTCCCCGGCGGTCTCCACCCGCAGCAGCGCCGCCAGCAGTTCCGAAACGAGTTCCTGCCGCTCCGAGATGCCTTCGACGACCGCCGCCCCCGCCGCCGTGGCCGTTTCGGTCCAGCGGTGCGGCAGCCAAGACGTCGAGCACGAAGGGATGATGACGATCTTGCCGCTGAGATCGCCTGCGCCGGTCGCATCGGCCTGCGGTTCGTCGGCGCGTCGCCAGGCGGGGAGTTCGCGGGTGGCGGCGAGGACGACCGGATGGTAAGCGGCGGCGAAGGCGTTCAGCAGGCCGGCCGCCTCCGATTCCCCCAGGTCGGTCGGGAAATCTTCGAGGCTGTGACAGGGGATGAGTATCGACAACTGGGGGCGAATCATCGGCCTCGTGCGACTGGGGCTGGTCCATGAAGTTCGGGGCCGACCTTCCGGTCGCCGCCAGGTCGGGTCATGATATCCCGGCTGTCGGGAACTTTCCCGCCGGAGTGGTCGTCCAAGTCGTGGCGGGCGGGCATCGGGTGTCCGTCGCAACCGCCGGCCGATCCGGTTTTTTGGTTGACTTTTTGCGAAGCACGGTGATAGCGTTCATTGCATCCGGTCGGACTGTCCGCGGCGTCGACCGCGGTCCGATTGCGATATCGGGTGATTTCCTTTCCCATCTCAGTTCGACTGTCCGCAGTCCGGCAGTGGTGCCAGCGTTGATTCGTTGGAGCTCGACCGGTCGAGAGACGAAATCCGGCGTCGCCGGATTTCGCGGGCGTTCACGTTTCACATTCGACAACAACCGCAGAACCGCCCCGATCGCTCTGAAGCGACGGTCGGGCCGGGGGTGACGATCATGCCCGAGGAACGCGGCTACTGGGGAATCGAGATCGGCCAGGCCGGCCTGAAGGCAATTCGTCTCCAACCGGTGGAGGGTGCCGGCAAGGCCGTCGCGACGAACTTCGACTACGTCCCGCACGCGAAGATTCTCAGCCAGCCCGACGCCGTGCCCGACGAGCTCGTCAGCACGGCGATCGAAACGTTCCTGTCGCGGAACGATCTGCGGGGCGATTCGATCTCGATCAGCGTTCCCGGGCAGAGTGCGCTCGCCCGGTTCATTCAGTTGCCGCCCGTTGAGCAGAGCAAGGTCGCGCAGATCGTGCTCTACGAGGCGAAGCAGCAGATCCCGTTTCCGCTCGAAGATGTGATCTGGGATTACCAGACGCTCGGCGGCGGCTCGGAGGAAAGCGGCTACCTGCTCGAGGCCGAGGTCGGCCTATTCGCGATGAAACGCGACCTGGTCATGCAGCAGCTTCGGCCGTTCGCCGATCGCAAGGTCGAGGTCGACCTGATTCAGGTCGCGCCGCTGTGCCTGTTCAACTTCCTGTGCTACGACCGGCTCAAGATCCGTCCGGAGGAGCCGTTCACGCCGAACGACGACCATGCGGTCATCTGCGAGATGGGGACCGACAACACGATCCTCGTCGTGACCAACGGCGCGAAAATCTGGATCCGCAACGTGCCGATCGGAGGGAACCACTTCACGCGGGCGCTGGTGAAGGACATGAAGCTGACCTTCGCCAAGGCCGAGCACCTCAAGTGCAACGCGACCAAAAGCCCCGACCCGAAAGCGGTCTTCCAGGCGATGCGACCGGTCTTCAACGACTACGTCGCCGAGATTCAGCGTTCGGTCGGTTACTTCGCCAGCGTCAATCGCAGCGCAAAGATCACGAAAGTGCTCGGGGTCGGCAACGGCTTCAAGCTGGCCGGCCTTCAGAAGTTCCTGCAGCAGAACCTGCAGTACCCGGTCGAGCGCGTCGAGCGGTTCGAGAGCCTCGTCGGCGAGAAAGTGCTGTCCGACGCCGTCTTTCAGGAGAACATTCTCGGTTTCGTCGTGCCCTACGGTCTTGCTGTGCAGGGCATGGGCCAGACGAGCATGCACACGAGCCTGCTGCCGCCCGAAATTGCCACGGCCCGCAAGATCCGCGGCAAGAAGCCTTGGGCGGTGCTAACGGCGGCGGGCCTGCTGGGCATGTTCGCCCTGAGCGCGTTCGGTTACGGCAACGTGGGGCGAAGCGTCAGCGAGAGCCGGTTCAGCGATGCGGAGGCCGCGGTCACGCAGTGGAACTCCACGGCCTCGACATTCGAAACCAATTACAAATCCGTCGAAGATGAGATTGCCGCGATCCAGGCCAAGGCGAACGGCCTGATCGGCGACGTCAGCACGCGCAGCCTGTGGCTCGAGCTGATGCGGGCCGTCAACGAGTGCCTGCCGCGCGACACCGCCGAAACGGTCGGAGCCGACGACGTCACCCAGCGGCGCCGCATTCGCATCAGTTCGCTGACGACGCAGAAAGTCCCCGATCCGACGACCTGGTTCAACAGCCTCCAGCCGCTGGCCAAGAAGTATCTCGCCCCGACCGATCAGGCGGCCCCGTCCGCCACGCCGGCGACCGCCCCGGCCGATGCCGCTTCAGCGACCGGCGCAACGGCGACGCCCGCCCCGCCGGAGTGGTATGTCGTCACCCTCGTCGGCGAGCATTTCCACGACAGCGGCGAACAATACACGCAGCGAGGGATCGGCTTCGTCGAGAGCACGCTGCTCAAGAATCTGCAAGACTGGGTCGTCGAGCAGGGCGGATCGATCGGATCGTTCCCGGTCGGCAAGATGGGAATCAGCCATGCCGTGATCACGCAGAACCAGACGACCCCGGCGCCTGATCCCCGAAACTTCACCGAACTCGATCTCGGCGACGACAACCCGTTCGGCAATCGCCGGGGTGGCGGCGCGGCGCCGGGATACGGCGGTGAGGAGATGGAGGAATACGCTCCGCCCGGCGAGGAACTCGGCCCGATGGGTGGTCACGGCGGCGGAATGAGCGGACTCAGCGGCGGTGCGCACGGCGGCGGCGGTGGCGGTGGAGGCCGGTTCGGAGCACGGAATCCGGCGATCAACATCGACGAGCTGGCGAACTCGACGCGACAAGGCGACGGCGAGCCGAAGTATCCGGAAATCAATCGGACGACCTTCACGATTCAGTTCCTCTGGCATCCCATTCCGGAAGATCAGCGATCGGAAACGCGACCCGTCGCATCAGCGGACGGCACCGCACCAGCGGACGGCACCGCACCAGCGGACGCGACAGCGGCGGATCCAGCGGTGATGGCGACTCCGCCGGCGGCGACCCCCGCTGCTGGGACGACCCCCGCTGCGCCGGCGCCAATGACTCCGGCTCCAACGGCTCCGACTCCGGCTCCGACGACTCCGACGACTCCAACTCCAACAACTCCGGAGACGGCGCCGGCGGCCGCTCCGGCACCTGCCGGAGACTTGCCTCCCGGCGAACCGGCGAACGACGCGCCGCCTGCGTCTCTCTGACGCCGACAATTAGAATGCTGAGAACGCGGATTCACACAGACGACCGACCCTGCCGGCAGGAAGCGTTGCGATGGACAAACTCAAACCGGTGCTGACTCACAAGTTCTGGATCCTGTCGGGCGTCGCGCTCATTCTGGCGACGGTCGGCTGGTACTTGGGCACCAGCGCTCAAGCCGCGGCGATCCAGGCGCGAATCGACACGCTCAACGCGCTGACCCCGAAGAACGGGGCGACCACGCCGAACGACGGCTGGATCGAAAAGGCCGGCGTCGTGAAGGTAGATCGTGCGGGCAAGGTCCAGACGGCCGCCGACTTCCTGTGGCAGCAGCAAAAGGACGACATGGTCTGGCCGCGCCAGATGGAAACCTACGTCGCAGGCAAAACGTTTGATTCCGAACTCGACATTCAGGCACTTCAGGTCTATCGGGGAATCTTCGAGCGCGAGATCGAGCGGGTTCGGCAGATCGTCGACCCCTACGAGTTCGACGAGCGGAAGATGCGTTACGAAGGCGCCGTGGTCCTGGAGCCGGGGACGCTTCCGCTGACCGATCCGACGACTTGGCAGAATGTGCCGCCGACGAGCAAGGAGGTCTGGTATTTGCAGGAAGACGTGTGGCTGCTCGGTGCGCTGCTGAGTTCCGTCCGCGACGTGAACGATCGCGCCGGGGCCGAGTCGAACATCATCAAATCGCCCATCAAACAGATTTCGCTGATCGAACTGCGAGGCGGTGACCGTGCGGCGATGGCCGCCGGAGCCGTCGGCGGAAGTGGGTCCAGTTCCTCGTCCTCTTCGGGGATGATGGACGGCGACATGGAGGGCGGCACGTATGCTCCGCCCGGCGAGGGGATGAGCATCGACGGCGGCATGAGCAGCGGCGGGATGAGCGGCATGGGCGGAGCCGCGGCAGGCGGCGTCGACTTCAACATGGATGAAGAGGTCGGGCCGGCGACGGGGGTCGCAACGGCCGGTGGCGGTGCCCTCGACGGCATGTCGAGCAGCGGCGACATGATGTCGGAGGACGGAGCCTATGCTCCGCCGATGGACTCCGGCGGCGGCTTCGGAATGTCGGGATCGGGAGGCGGAAAGAATCCGCTGCTCGACCAGAAGCGCTACGTCGACGACGCCCCCGAGCTGCCCTACAAAACGCGGGCGTTCAAGATCGCGGTCGTCATGGATCACCGGCAGCTTCCCGAATTCCTCGTCGAGCTCACGAACTCGCCGTTTCCCGTCAACATCGAACGCGTTCACTGGGCCGAAAAGAACCCCGATCCGTTGTACGCCTCCAATCGCGGCGGCTACGGCGGGATGGGCGGCATGGAGGGTTATGAGCCACCTGAGGGCGGATTCGGCGGCGCCATGAGCGGCGGATCGCGCGGGCCGATGGGGGCTTCCCGCGGCGGTTCCCGACCGTTGATGCCTGGCCGCGGATCGAGCCGGCCCAGTGCCCGCCCGCGACCGGGCGCTTTCAGCGGCGGACCGATGGGTGGTTCGCACGGCGGCGGTAGCTCGGGTGGGCCGCTGGGGATGTCCGGTATGGACGGCATGGATGGCATGGATGGTTTCGGCGGCGGTTTCGGCGGGCGAACGGGCGGCGATCCGTACAGCCAGGCGATGGCCGATCCATATCTCGCCGACGTCGTCATCGGCGGAGTGATGACGATCTACCGCTCGCCGCAGGATGTCGAAACGTCCGTCGCCGAGGCGGCCGTCAGCGGCACGGCGGACGGC
>JBAQZJ010000238.1:0-14502 GCA_049790855.1 Planctomycetaceae bacterium
GGGCCTCGCTGCGCGCGACCCACCCTACCTCCGAAAACCATCCGCCCAGCACCTGAAGCAGCCGTTCCCGCAGCACCGGCGAAACGAAGAAGCCGCCGTTGAACAGGACGGCGTCGGGTTTCAGAGCCGCGACCGTCAGGGAGCGTTTGTCGGTGAGCGCAGGCCGATGAGCGCTCCCTGACGGTCGCGGCTCCGATAACGAAACCGTCGCTTCATCCACCAGCACTTCCCAATGCGACGTCAGGAACCACGCGAGATGCCGGGTGATCGCCGGGTCGGCGGCGAACGGCAGGCCGAATTCCTGAAAACCCGACCGAACCGTTTGCGGTTTCGCATCGAGAGGCACCTCGGGCAGAAATCCTTCGAGCAACAGCGATCGCAGTTTCTCGCGATCGGCCGTGACCTGCATCGCTCCGCCGATGAGACCCGAACCGCGACCGGCGAGACTCACGGTCAGATTCGCCGGTGCGTTCTCGCCGAGTAGGGTTTCTTTGACGACGCGACTCTGACGGATCAACGATTCCCACGGCCGAGTGTCGAGTTTGCCGCCGTCGGTCAGCGTCTCTTCGAGATGTTTTGCGATCGCGAGGTCGAGGTTGTCGCCGCCGAGAATCAGGTGTTCGCCGACTGCGACCCGATGAAAGGCGACGTTGCCGCCCTCGGCCGGTCGGGCACGAATCAGCGTGAAGTCGCTCGTTCCGCCGCCGATGTCGCAGACGAGAATCGTCTGTCCCGCGTCGACACGTGTTTGCCAGTCGTCGCGATGCTTATTGATCCAGGCATAGAACGCCGCCTGCGGTTCTTCGATCAGCACGACGCGCGGCAGCCCGGCCTTCTGAGCCGCCCGGACCGTCAACTCGCGGGCGACTTCATCAAACGACGCCGGCAGCGTGAGGACGACGTCTTGCTGCTCGAGCGGATGTTCTGGATGGGTGTGATTCCACGCGGCCCGCACATGTCCCAGATACCGGGCACTCGCGTCGACCGGGCTGAGGCGATCAACGTCGGCGGCCCCGTGCCAGGGCAGCAGGTCGGCCGTCCGATCGACGCCGGGATGACACAGCCAGCTTTTGGCGCTCGCGATCACCCGACCGGGGGCCTTCAGCCCTTGATCGCGGGCGAAAGCGCCGACGACGTGGTCGGGCTTTTTGTTCCACGGCATCGCCAGCGACTCGGCCGGGATCTCGCCAGCCGCCGGCTGATAATGAAAACTCGGCAGCGTCTCCCGCCGCTCAACCTGCCCGGCCGCGACAAGCTGCGGGACCGGAAATATCTCGACGACGAGATGCGCGTCTTCGGCGTCGGCGAACGCGACGGCGGAATTCGTCGTGCCAAGATCGATGCCGACGATGAAGCGGGCATTACGATCGCCAAGCTCCTCCTTCATCACGGCGTCATCTCCTGTACATCCTCCCGCACGCTGAACTCCAGCTTCCACCGTCGATCGTCCCGCGTCGAGACGCACCACAGCTCCATCACGCCGAGTTCCGTGACGTCGCTCTGGAATTGGACCGGAACATAGCCGTCCGGCTCGCCTTCGCCGCGGTCGAGCGTGGCTTCCATGCTGTCGGTTTCGGAAAGCTCCTCCGCGGTCCACCGGCTGAGCACGTCGCCCGGCTGATCGGTTTTTCGGACGCTGCTGCTGAATATCCGGAAGTGGGCCGGCTCACCGACGACGAGGCCGACCTCGCTGCCGGGAACTTCCGCTGCCGTGCCTTCTTCCATGCCGAACGGAACGACGCAGACCGCCCGCAGCGGCCGCGGCGCGCCGGGAATCGCCAGCCCGCTCGTTTCGACGCCCACGTAGTAGCTGCGGGCCGTGCCGCCGCGAATGCGAACGCCTCCGTGCCGCTTCGACCAGCCGTAGTAGGCGGCGCCGCGGGCGACGGCGTGGTCGAGGTCGGGGGAGTTGAGAGTTGAGGGTTGAGAGTTGAGAGACGGCGCAGACGATGTCTTTTTCTTCGCCCCGCGTCCCTCGCCTCTCGTCCCGTCCTTGAACCAACTGCCGACGACCTCCAGCAGCCGTTCCGCCAGCGATTCGGCCTTGAACACGCCGCCGTTGAACAGCAGGCGGGTTGGCCGTGCCGCGTCGCCGTCGCCCTGCCGGCCGAGGAACGCAGCGACGTGCTTCGTGATCGCCGGGTCGGCTTCGTAAGGCAGGCCGATGTCCTGAAAGCCGCTCGCCCGGCCCGCTTGCGGTTTCGCCGAGAGTGGAACGTCGGGCAGGAACCCTTCCAGCAGCAACTGTCGGACGCTCTCGCGATTCACCTCGACGCTCACGGTTCCGCCGATCAGTTTGCTGCCGCGGCCGAGCACGGCGATCGGCGTCGTCTCGGGGCCGTCGGGCGAGAGCAGCGTCTCTTTCGCCTGCCGGCACGAATGCCACAGGCTGATGCTCTGCCACGGGTCGAGCGTCACGCCCTTCTCGGCGAACAGGCCGGCGACATGGTGGGCCAGGGCGAGGTCCATGTTGTCGCCGCCGACGAGCAGATGATTGCCGACGGCGACGCGGTTCAGCACGAGTTCGCCCGCCTCCTCGGCGACGGCGACCAGCGTCAGATCGGTCGTCCCGCCGCCCACGTCGCACACCAGCAGCAGGTCGCCGACCGTCAGTTCCTGCCGCCAGCGATCGCCCGTCGCGGCGAGCCACGCATATACCGCCGCCTGCGGCTCTTCGAGCAGAATGAACTCGGCCGGAAAGCCGGCCTGCAGCGCCGCCTCGCGGGTCAATTCGCGGGCGCTGGCGTCGAACGACGCCGGCACCGTGAGCACGAACTCTTGGTCGGCGAGCGGAGCGTCGGGAAACGCCTGCGTCCACGCCGCAACCAGGTGTTCGAGATAGCGTCGCGTCGCCTCGACCGGGCTGACTTTTTCGACACGCTCGGGAGCGTTCCACGGCAAGATCGGCTGCCGGCGATCGACGAGCGTATGCCCGAGCCAGCTCTTGGCACCGACGACCGTGCGATCGGGAACCTCGGCTCCGCGTCGGCGCGCCGCCTCGCCGACGGCGAACGTCTGTCCCTGTGACCAAGGCACATCGAACGTCCCAGCTTCGGCTTCGGTCCCCAGATAGAGGAAACTCGGCAAGGCGAACCGGCTTTCAGCGGTGCCGGGGGCGACCAACTGCGGAATCGGCAGCATACGGATTTCGGGAACGTCGGCCCCCTGCGGCGCGTATGCGACGACGCTGTTTGTCGTGCCGAGATCGATGCCGATGATGTATTGGGAAGGCACGGGGCATTGAGGGGTGAAGGATGAAGAGGGAGAACCTGTTGAGAAACCCGGAATCTTTGAAGATTCCGGGTTTCTGCGCCGGTTTCAACCTTCAACTCACCTCGACTTCCGCCGGTGCCACCACATTCGCCGCCTCCTGCGGACCCGACCACAGCGGCAATTCCACCTTCGTGACCGTCCAACCGTGATGGACGAGCGTGCCCGCTGTTGCTCCTTCGCGGACGTTCCCCACCAGCCGAACGCGATCCGCCGAGCTGCCATCGAGCGTCACGGCGTCGCCTTCCGCCTGATCGAGCACCGATCGAAGGGCGAACATGCGTTCGAGCGCTTTCGCCGCGTCGCGGTGAATGTCGCGAACGGCGGCCCCGATCTGCGCGTCCTGATACGCCGCGATGTCCTCTTTGAGAAAGTCGACGAGCCGGGCCTCACGTTGCAGGGCTTCCAGCAGCGTCAACGCCTCGCTGCGGACAGGCGAGCGGGGGGCGTCCGCCCTCCGAATCGCAGGTTTTGCCTCATCAAGCTCCTTGACCGGCTTCGTCTCGACCTTCGGCCCCTCGAGCGCGGGCACCGTCGGATTCGCCACCGCCGGCCCGATTCGCTCGGCTCCGCCCTCGACGAACCACGCCCAATACCAGGCCTTCAGCCCGACCCCGACACGCTGGAGGACATTCATTGGCAGTGAGTTGAGGGTTGAGAGTTGAGGGGAAGGCGATTCAAGGCGGGAGACAACGATGACCGGCCATCCCTCAACCTTCAACCCTCGACTGGGGAGTGGGGGACGGGAGGAAGGGAAGAGTGGGGATAACGCAGGCGAGCCGCCGGGTTGATCCCGGCGGCCTGCCCTCGGCCGGTGGACCGTAAAAGTGCGTTATCGCTTCCGAACGCCTGCGGTTGGTCATTCCGAGGCGGCAAGTGACCGCTGCATGAGGTGATCGGGCATGAAGATCGTACTTCCCGGCGGTTCCGGCCAGATCGGAACGCTTCTGGCACGAGCGTTCTCCGCCGATGGGCACGATGTCGTCGTGCTCAGTCGTCGTCCGGCGACGGCACGGTGGAAAGTCTTCGAATGGAACGGTGAAACGACCGGTGCGTGGTCCTCCGAGATCGACGGAGCCGACGTTGTCGTCAATCTCGCCGGCCGCAGCGTCAATTGTCGTTATACGACGTTCAACCAGAAAGCGATTCTCAATTCCCGAGTGAAATCGACCCGGGCGATCGGCCGGGCGATCGTAGAGGCCAAGCGTCCGCCGCGAGTCTGGCTCCAGTCGAGCACGGCGACGATCTACACCCATCGCTACGACGCTCCGAATGACGAAACGACCGGCGTCCTCGGCGGTTCGGAACGCGATGCGCCAGACACCTGGCGGTTCAGTATCGAAGTTGCCAAAGCATGGGAACAGGCGGCGACCGAGGTGGACCTGCCGGCGACGCGGCGGGTGCTGATGCGTTCGGCGATGGTCATGAGTCCCGATGCGGGCGGCGTGTTCGATGTGCTGCTCGGTCTGGTCCGCCGTGGCCTCGGCGGCACGATCGGCGACGGTCGGTAGTACGTGTCGTGGATTCACGATCGCGACTTCATCCGTGCCCTCTACTGGCTGATCGACCACGACCTGTCCGGCCCCGTGAATCTCGCCTCCCCGCAACCCGTTCCGAACGCCGAGTTCATGCGAACTCTGAGAGCGGCCTGGGGCATCGGGTTCGGATTGCCGGCGACGCGGTGGATGCTGGAAGTCGCCGCGTTCGCGCTTCGCACGGAAAGCGAACTCGTCTTCAAAAGCCGCCGGGTTGTGCCCGGCCGCCTGATGGACGCGACCTTCCGGTTCGAGTTTCCCTCGTGGCAAGACGCCGCCGCCGACTTGTGCCGACGGTGGCGAGCTGATCGTTGAGGGGGCACCTTGGCGTAGAACCCCGGAATCTTCGAGGATTCCAGGTTTCTCACATGGTCGCGTAAGCACCCGGCGCGGCTGGCTGGCTCGCGATTTGCTTAGCGGCGATCTACAATCGGCGACGCGCTCCCGTTGGTCGCGGCTCAACGGGTCGTTGTTCATCGCCCGTCTTCTCAAATCGCTGCTCAAATCGCTGCCTCCATGCCGAAAGACTTTCTCAAGGGTGCCCGCGACCACTACGACGTGGTCGTCATCGGCAGCGGACTGGCCGGGCTGACGAGCGCCAACCTGCTGGCCCGCCAGGGCTACAGCGTGCTGCTGCTGGAGCATCACTATCAGCTCGGCGGAATGGCGACCTGGTTCAAGCGGCGTGGCGGGCACGTCTTCGACATCTCGCTGCACGGCTTTCCCGTCGGCATGAAGAAGAGCTGCCGCAAGTACTGGACCGACGAGATCGCCGAAAGCATCGTCCAACTCGAAGGCATCCGCTTCGAGAATCCGCAGTTCTCGCTGAGGACGACCTTCGACCGGCAGGACTTCACCCGGCTGATCGTCGAGAAGTTCGGCATCGCCCCCGAGACCGTGCAGCGGTTCTTCGACACGGCACGGAGCATGAACTTCTACGACGGGCAGGAACGCACGGTCCGTGAACTGTTCGAAGAGTTCTTTCCCGGTCGCAGCGACGTCGTCCGCCTGCTCATGGAGCCGATCACCTACGCCAACGGCAGCACGCTCGACGACCCGGCGATCACCTACGGCATCGTCTTCTCGAATTTCATGCACAAGGGCGTCTTCACGTTCAAGGGCGGCACCGACGCGCTCGTGAACAGCATGCGGGCCGAACTGGAACGCAACGGAGTCGACGTCCGCATCCGCACGCTCGTCGAGAAGATCGAAGTCGGCCCCGGCCGTAAAGTGACGGGCGTCGTCGTCAACGGCCGTCGCATCGGCTGCGACGCCGTCATGTCGAACGCGAACCTCAAGACGACCGTCCTGAAGCTCGTCGGCGCCGAGCACTTCGACCCCGCGTTCGTCGAAGAGACGCAGGCCGTGCGGCTCAACAACAGCAGTTGCCAGGTCTACATCGCCTTGAAGCCGGGGGAAGGCTTCGACCCGTCGTGCGGCGATCTGCTGTTTCACAGCGAGCACGACGGGTTCGACGTCGAGGCGATGCTCAGCCGGAAGGTCAGCAGCCGGACGTTCAGCTTCTACTATCCCGAAACGCGGCCCGGCTCCGACCGCTGGCTCGTCGTGTCGAGCACGAACGCGAACTACGACGACTGGGCGTCGCTGTCGGACGAGGACTACGAAGCGGCCAAAGTCGACCTGTGTGAAACGACGCTCGACTGCCTGGAGCGTTACGTTCCCGACGTGCGGGCGAAGCTCGATCACATCGAAGCCAGCACGCCACGAACCTTCGAGCACTACACGCGGCATCAGCTCGGCGCGAGCTTCGGCACGAAGTTCGAGGGCTTGAAGGTCAGCGAGACGCTGCCCGAGCAGATTGAAGGGCTGTATCACGCCGGCAGCGTGGGTATCATCATGTCCGGCTGGCTGGGCGCGGTGAACTACGGCGTGATCGTGGCGAACAAGGTCGATCAGAAGCTCTCGGCACGTCTGTGCGCGACCCGGTAGTCCCGCAGGTCTTCGTCGCGACCGTTCACACGACCGTTCCTTTCGGATAAAGTAGCGCGCTGCGAGACGTTTGCGCGGACGGGCAGATTCCGGTGCCAGCGGAGAAGGCGAGACGCTTATGGTGACGCAAGCGGCCGAGCCGGTCGAACAGCGGCTGCTGATTCGCGGACTCGACTGGGATCGCTACCGGCGGATTTCGGAAGCGCTTTCGGGGCGACATGTGCGTCTGACCTATGACCGGGGGAACCTCGAGTTCATGACGATCTCGGCCGCCCATGCGAATCTCAGCCGCCTGCTGGCGCAGTTCGTCATCGTGCTGACCGAAGCGTTCGGCCTGCCGCGTCGCAGTTTCGGCGACATGACGTGCGACCGTGAGGATCTCGATCGCGGCCTTGAGCCGGACGAGTGCTTTTACATCACGAATGAGCCGGCCGTCCGCGGCCGTGACGAAATCGACCTGGAGACGGTTCCTCCGCCGGACCTGATGATCGAAATCGATCTGTCACCGCCGGGACGGAAGCGCCCGTCGATCTACGCGGCGCTGGGCGTGCCGGAAGTCTGGCGGTATGACGGCGAGGCTCTCGTTGCGGCGACGTTGACGTCCGCCGGTCGCTACGAACCGGCGGAGTTCAGCCGTTGTATTCCGTCGCTGCGACCCGGCGATCTCGGAGCGTTCCTGGCGCGGCGGAACGAGACGGACGAATCGTCGCTCGTCGGCGAGTTTCGCCGTTGGGCGTCGTCCCTGGCGCAGGCCGCCGGCGAACGCGGAAGGACAGCCGAGTGACCCGCGACCAGATTCAGAAGCTCATCCCGCACCGTCCGCCATTCCTGTGGCTCGACGAGGTGATCTCGATGGACGAGCTTTCGGTCCATGCGCGAACCTTCATCGACCCGAAGTTCGACATTTTCAAGGGGCATTATCCCGAGTTCCCCGTCCTGCCGGGCGTCATTCAGTGCGAAATGGCGTTTCAGGCCGCCGCGGTGCTGATCTCGACGATCCTGGCGACCGGCTCGGGCAAGGTGCCCGTCGTCGCCCGGCTGAACAACACGAAGTTCCGCCGGCTGGTGCGTCCCGGCGAGACCGTCGACATCCACGTCACGATCACCGACAAGGTCAAGACGGCGTTTTACATGACCGGCACCGTCGGCGTCGGCGGCGACATCTCCTGCCGTCTCGACTTCACCGTGACCGAAGCGACGATGGCGTAATCGGCAGGCCCGGCTCCGCGCCGATCGGCGCGCGACCGCTCCGATCGGCGGACGACCAACCGCAGGCCGATCGGAGTGCCCCTCAGCCGGCGATGCCTCGATTGGCATCCGCCTTGCATGTCGACTCTTCGAGAGAGTTTTCCTCCTCGAAACGGAGACGAATCATGCCCCGCGGCGACAAATCGGCCTATAGCGACAAGCAGAAGCGGAAAGCCGAGCAGATCGAAGAAGGCTACATGGAACGAGGCGTTTCGGAAGACGAAGCCGAACGACGCGCCTGGGCGACCGTCAACAAGGAATCGGGCGGCGGGAACAAGTCGGGCAGCGGTCGCGGCAAGAAAGACACGAAGGTCTCCAGCCGCAAGGGCGGCACGAGAGGCGGTGCCGCTTCGGCCTCGCGATCCGCCGCAGAACGATCCGCCTCGGCGAAGAAAGCGGCGGCGACCCGCAAGAAGCGACGTGCGGCGGGCGTCTACTCAAAGTAGGTCGATCCCGTCAAAGTACGTCGATCCCACCGGCGCGAAAGAGGTTTATCAACCCTGCCGCTTGAAGTACTGAACCTCGCGTTCGTGCTTCTCGGCCTCGGCACGGGTGTCGAACGTGCCGAGATTCCGGCGTTTGCCCGTCTTGGAATCTTTCTTCTTCGAATACAGACGATACCCGCCGGACGGCAACTTGCGGATCATGGCAGCGTTCTCCGTAGCGAACAATCCGAGACGTCGAACCCGCGCCGTCACGCACCTCCTACGTCAGGACGTGACGCTTGCTCCTTTCTCGCCTCTCTTTCCACACCTCTTCGCGGCACGAGAAAGCCGAGGTGATGGGCGCAGTGAAGGAGTTGCATCCGCGACGCCGTCTCGCGATCGAGGTCGCCGAACAACGGTGACGGGTGCAACGGCCCGTCATACGCTTTGAAACGTTCGACCGTCTGTCGCAGACGACCGACCGCCGCCGCTTCGTCTCCGCCCGGCGGTGGCACGGTCTCGCGCAATGTCGGTCCGCCGGCGGGCATGGCGTTGGAGGCGAGCGTCTTCCGTAGTTTCCGTCGGGCGAACGTGATGCCCACGAACCAGAGGATCATGCGAACCGGCAACGGGCCGCGGGGAAAGCCTTCCAGCGGAAACCGCATCCATTCGGCGAGATGACCGCACGTCTGGGCGAGATCCCAGTTCCCGGCACGGTCGTAGCCGGACGCCAGCAGCGACTCGGCATCGCGCACCGCGTCGTCGAGATCGTGAAACTGCAACGGGCGCCGCGTCGGCATTGTCATCGCACAGCCCTTGTCCCAGGGGCCGCAGCCGGTGGGCTTCCGTCATCTCTCCATTCGTCTTCTGACTCTCGTCTTTCGACCTTCACAGCGGCTGTACGCTGACCTCTTTGAAATCGACGAGATCGCCGGGATCATGCGTCTGCAGGCCGATGTAACCCGATTCCGGCCGCTGCGGTTCGCGTTCCGGTTCGTACCATTCCCGGCGTTCGGGAAGATCGGTCGATGACGAATCGAACGTCGTGACCTGTTGCCCTTCGAGATCAACCGTGACCTGATTGCCGTCGAGCGTGATGATCATCGTCCGCCAGTCGCCGGGCTTCGGCGGCGACGGCTTCGTACGTGCCAGCGAATAGAGCGCCCCGGTGCCGTGCGAGGGATCGGCGGAGTCGCAGATCTGCACTTCGTAGCCGTGATGGACCGCGTACCACGGCCCGAGATGTTTCGCCGACGACTCTTCCATCGCTTTCTGGCCGGCGTCGGTCAGCGAGCCGTCGGGTTTCCTCTCGGCAGGGGCCGGTCGCTTCGCGGTGCGAATGCCGTCGTCGATTCGCACGTAGACGCCCGAGTTCGATTCCGGCTTCTCGGTGCGAAACACGACGCGAATCCGGCAGTTGCCGAACTTCTCTTTGTCATAGAACAGCAAGCCGAGTCCGCGGGCATCGGGTGCAGCACGCAGTGCTCCGTCGACGACGTCAAACTTGCCGTAACCGGCGAACGTCCAGCCGTCGGCGATCTTGCCGTCGTCGACAAGCGGAATCGAGCGCCATGAGTCCGTCGCTGTCACGTCCTTCTCCTGAGCGAGTGCGATTTCCGAACCGATCAGTGCCGAGAGGACCGCGAGGCAGAGCATGCGAGGCATCGAAACCGTCTCCGGAAGGGGTCGCGTCGATTTTACAGGAAACGTCCCTGACAGGAATCCTCCGTGAGGAATGCGACGTCACAAGCATCTCATACCGTTCTCGTTCAGGAGGCCAGGTGCAAGCGATCGGCGCCCGACGAACCCTCGACAACTTGCGGCGAGGGAATCGTCAATCCGACCCAGGTGACGTTGTTGCCGTCGGTCTTGAGGACGCGAAGCGTCACTCCGCCGCGTGTGACGGCACGATCGACGGCCAGGTTTTCGCCAAGTTCTTCGCGAACGAGTTCGTCGAGCGTTTTCTCGTCGGGAACTTCGAGCCGGATGTCGTAAAACTCGCGGAGATCCGCCGCGGTCGTTCGACCCAGCAAGGGAAATTCGACCAGCGACGGCAAAGCGTCGAGCCGGTGTTCCCGGCTGAAGATATGATCGACGAGCGGTCGCGTCTCGGGCCGCAGGACGACGAACAGATGGTCGTCGGCGGCGATTCGCGTCGAGCCGCGAGGTGGAATCAGCGAATTGCCTCGCGAAATCAGGGCCACGACGACGCCGTCGGGAAGTGCGAGGCGGCTCAGCCGCTGGCCGACGGAGCGGGTGCCCTCTTCGACGGTATATTCGACGATGTCGGCATCGACGTCCTTCAGCGCCGTGATTTCGAGCGTCACCGTCGGCTCGGGGCGGTAGTCATCCTGCAATCCGAGCCGATTGGCGAGCCACGGTAACGGCCATCCCTGCGAAATCGCCGAGACGAGCACCACAAAGAACACGGCGTCGAACAGCAGGCGGCCATTCGGCACGTCGAACAGTAATGGATAAGTCGCAAGGATAATCGGCACGGCCCCCTTCAGGCCGACCCAGGAGATGAACAAGTGCTCCTTCCAATTGAAGCCGAACGGCAGCAGCAGCGGGACCACCGCGACCGGACGAGCGATGAAGATTAGCACTGCGGAGATCAGCAGCCCTTGCCAGGCAATGCCGAGCAGTTCGCTGGGGGTGCTGAGCAGGCCCAGCACGACGAACATGACGATCTGGCCCATCCAGGCCATACCGTCGTGAAACAGAAACGTGCCCCGCTGAAACGTGATCCGGCTGTTGCCCAGCACGATTCCGGCCAGGTAGATCGCCAGAAAGCCGCTGCCGCCCAGCCACACCGCAATCCCGAAGGCGAGCATTCCGCAGGCGCCGGTCAAAATCGGATACAGCCCCGCCGTCTTCAGTGCGATGTGATTGATCAGCCGGACGGCGAGCCAGCCGACGCCGAGACCGATCGCGGCGCCCACGCCCATCTGCAGCACGAACAACTGCAACAGGTCCGGGCCGAGTTCCGCCTTGCCGAGCAGGACTTCGATCAGCCCGACCGTCAGAAAGATTGCCGCCGGGTCGTTCGAACCGCTTTCGACCTCCAGCAGCGACGCGATCCGCGGTCGCAGCCGAAGTCCCTGAGAGCGCAACACCGAAAAGACGGCCGCCGCGTCGGTCGACCCGACGATGCTGCCCAGCAGCAAGCCTTGCAGTATCGGCAAGTCCAGGATGTAGGCGGCGGCGACGCCGGTGACCGCCGCCGTGACGAGCACGCCCAGCGTCGCGAGCAACGACGCCGGCTTCCAGACCATGCGGATCGACGACAGCGACGTCTGCAATCCGCCGTCGAACAGGATCGCGGCCAGCGCCAGCGAACCGATCGCGTGGGCGACCGGGAAGTCGTCGAACTGGATCCGCCCGATGCCGTCCTCGCCGGCAAGCATGCCGACGCCGAGGAACAGCACCAGCACCGGCAGCCCCATCCGCATCGAGATCTTGCTCGAGATGATCCCGATCAGCAGCAGAAAGCCACCCAGCAATATGAGTTGGTCGACCAGAAACATGGAGCTCTCAAAACGGTGTGCGGCGAACCGCCAAGATACCACCGTTGCGGAAAGTTGGCATCGCCGGACAACCTCGCGGTCACGGCGTCAGCTTCAAGAGCGATCCCTGCCCCGGTGCCAGCCAGATCTGCTCGCCCGTGAACGGAACGAGTTGGCCTGTGTAGGGTGAGACCAACTCCAGCTTCGACGGCGGCTGCCGGAACTGCGGCTGGCAGGGAACCGACGCGCCGAAATCCTTATTGACGACAAGCACGTAGCGCGAGCCGTCCGCATGCGTGAAATCACCGACGAGCATCGGTCCGTCGATCGCTTTGACGAGGCTCGATTCGTCGCGGCCGACACAGCCTGTCGGGACCGGTCCGAAGTGGTAGACGCGGTCCGACTTCAGTTTCAACAGCGTCGGGGCGAGCTGCGTAACCTGCAGGTTGACGTTCTGCATCGCAGCCCAGGTCGGCGTCTCGTGGCCGAACTGATCGACCGGCGCCGCCCGATAGTTTCCGACTTTCGGTGCGAAGTATTTGAAGTACGCGATCCCTCGCGCACCGTAAGCGAGGGACGTGTAAATCTGAAACCGCAGGTCCGCCGCAGAGACCTCGCGATAATCGAAATGAGCCGCCGCGAGCACGATGTTCCAGAACGGCAGGTCGCGCTTCCCGGAAACCCGTCGCACCGATTCCAGATTCGCAAAGTAACCGTCGCGCAGCGTTCCGTCGTGAAGCAGTGCGTAATGGTCGTAGCTGATCACCGGCGGCCGGCAGACTTCGACGAACCGTTCGAGATAAGCGTCGTAATCCGGCGCCCCGAGCTGGCCCGGCGTCGCGTAATTCGGAAACAGGTTGATGTACGGCCACGCCCCCGGATGCTGCTCCTTCACGATGCTCGCGACGGTCGCCAGACCGGGGAAGAATGCCGCGGTCGGCTCGTCGCGAAGCTGATAGCCGTACACTGCGGGATGATTCCGCACCTCGCCGATGAGTTCCGTCACTCGCTGGCGAGCGACTTCCGCATCAACGCTCTGCCAGTCGTACCCCGACACCCGCGCATCGGCCACGATCGCCTTCAACCCCGCCTTCTGGCAGTTGTCCAACCCGGCCGGCGGCACGAACCCCGCGACAGTGATCCCGCACTCCCGCATCCGCTGGAGAACGGCCAGATCATTCGGCGGCGCGTCCCACGCCATGATCGGGAAGAAGGTTCGCGGCTCGTCGGCGGGGCAGGAAGGCGACGCCGAGGCAAGCAGCAAGACAGCGGTCGCAAGGCGAGCTGGTGCGTTCATGGGTGTCACTGTTGCGGCATGCCAGGACGATTGCAACCTGGTGTCGCGCCCTGGCGTAGGAAGGGCGTGGTGGACTTCCCCACGTTTCGCGGGCGATCGGGACCGGCTGTGGAGGGGTCTGCGCTCCAGCAGCCCAAGGATCTTTCCCAACCTGGGCTCACCTAACGGGTGGTACAGGAATTGGAGTCAGGCCACTTGTGGGAGGCGAACCCGATTTCGATGTCTCCACGGCGATCGCGGCAAACCTGACGTCGGTCCTGCTGCGACGCGATGGGCCGCCGGAGACGGAAGTCTTGTCGAATCTGCGAGAATTGATCTCCTGAGGTGATCGATCGTTGGTTCCAACAACCGCCGGGGAACTCGCGTAAGACGGCATGGGGCGTCGGCATATCGGAAATCGGGGCGGTTGTTTAATCTGTGGCCATTCGAAGGCGAATCGTCCGCCGCAAGAGCCGCCATGCGACCTGGCGAGACACCCTGTTTCGCGAAAGGATGCCCCTGTGCCGCAATGCCCCGTCGAGATCGGAAATGCCTCCTGCGGCTCCGGGCAACCGTTGCTGTTCATTCTCGGCCCCTGTGTCATCGAAAGCCGCGATTTGCTCGTCGAGGTCAGCGAACGACTCGTGCAGATCCGTGATCGACTCGGCCTGTCGATCGTGTTCAAATCGAGCTTCGACAAGGCGAACCGCACCAGCGGCGACAGCTTCCGCGGCCCCGGTCTCGAACGCGGTCTCGAAATGCTGGCGGAAGTGAAGTCTCGCACGGGCTTGCCCGTCACGACCGACATCCATGAACCCCACCAGGCGCGGCCTGCGGCGGAAGTCTGCGACATCCTGCAGATTCCCGCCTTTCTCGCCCGTCAGACGAGCCTGATCGAAGCCTGTGCCGTCGCGGCTGCCGAATTCGGCGGAATCGTGAACATCAAGAAGCCGCAATTCGTCGCCCCCGAAGACATGGCGCACGTCGTGACGAAGTGCGAAGCCTCCGGATGCGGTCGGATCCTGCTGACCGAACGCGGCACGACGTTCGGCTACGGCCGGCTTGTGAACGACATGCAGGCGATACCGACAATGCGCCGCTTCGGTGTGCCGGTGGTGATCGACGCGACTCACAGCGTGCAAATGCCGGGCGGCAAAACGACAGGCGGCCGGCGGGAAATGGTGCCGACGATCGCCCGCGCCGCCGTCGCCGCCGGAGCCGACGCCGTCTTTCTGGAAACCCATCCCGACCCCGACAAGGCTCTTTCCGACGGGCCGAAGCAGGTTCCGCTC
>JBAQZJ010000239.1:0-5917 GCA_049790855.1 Planctomycetaceae bacterium
GTTCTTCAGGATGCCGAGGCCGGCGATTTCGACTTCGACGGTGTCGCCGTCTTTCAGGAAGATCGGCGGCCGCCTTGCGACGCCGACGCCGGGCGGCGTGCCGGTGAAGATCAGGTCGCCGGGTTCGAGGGTCACGAGCTGCGAGACGTGCGCGATGACTTCACCGATGCCGAAAATGAACTCGCGGGTGTTTCCGTCCTGCAGCGTCTCTCCATTCAGCCGCAACTGGATCGCCAGAGCGTGCGGGTCGGCGATTTCATCGGCGGTGACCAGGTACGGGCCGGTCGGAGCGAACGTGTCGGGCGTCTTGCCGAGCAGCCATTGGCCGCCGGGGCGTCCTTTCTGCCAGTCGCGGGCCGAAACGTCGTTGCCGCACATGAAGCCGGCGACGTACTCGAACGCCTCGTCGGCGGCGATGCGTCGGCCGCGACGGCCGATGACGGCGACCAGTTCGGCTTCGTAATCGACCTGCGTCGCGACGGAGGGGAGAACGATTTCGTCGTCCGGACCGACGACCGCGGTCGCGAACTTGCTGAAGACGACCGGCTCGGTCGGAATCGCCGCGCCGGTTTCGACGGCGTGGTCGCGATAATTCAGCCCGATGCACAGCACTTTGCCCGGACTCGGAATCGGCGCCGTCGGCCGTCCTTCAATGAACCGCCCTCGCGTCCGGCCTTCCTCGAATGCCGAGGCGGCGCGGACCAGCCCTTCCTCCTCGGCGAGAATGCGTTTCAGACAGCGTGGCAGCGTCGAGTCGATCGCCGCCAGATCGACGTAACGCAGCGTCCCGCCGTCGTCATGCACGCCGGCCGAAATCGATCTGCCGGGCGTGCGGAGCGTCGTCAGTTTCATGACCGTATTCTCCGCAAAGGGATGTTCTCGATTCCCTGGAATGCTCCGGCGATCGTCCTCGGTCCTCTGCGATCGTCACGGTTCAGCGTCCGTTTCCGGTGCATGCATCGAGTCGCCGCCGTGTCGCAGCGACCAGCGCAGCAGCGGCGGTGCGATCAGCGTCGTCACCATCACCATGAACACGATCGCGGAAAAGGTCGAGTCGTCGATGACCGGCTCGCCGCCGGTCGTCAGACGACGGCCCTGGTCGGCGAAGATCAGGCCGACTTCGCCGCGGGGAATCATGCCGAGGCCGATCGCCATGCGGTTCAAGCCGTGCTCGACGACGCCCAGCGAACAGACGAGTTTACCGACGACGGCGATCAGCGTCAGCGACAGGGCGAGAATCCAGGTCGACGGGTCGGCCATCGCGTCGAGCTTCACGTTCATGCCCGTCTGTACGAAGAACACCGGCACCAGCAGGGCCGTCAGCGGGTGCAGCGCCTCTTCCAGTTCGACCTTTTCGCGCCGTGCCAGATCCTCGTAGTGGGCCGGCTCGAGAATCAGCCCCGCCGCGAACGCCCCGACGATCGTCGCCAGCCCGACGAGATTCGCGAGATAGGCCATGCCGAAGCAAATCACCAGGGCCGTCGCGATCAGCAATCCGTGACCGCGCAGGTAGCCGACCACGCGAAACGCCGCGCGAGGAATGCCGAACGCGCTCAGCAGTAGCGCTCCCCCCAGGAACGCGAATGCCCAGCCGATCGTTTTCGCGATTTCGCCCCAGGGAAGCGCGCCGCTGCCGCCCGAAAGGTCGGCGGCCTGAATGACCCCGGCCGCGACGGCCAGCACGATCAGGCCGAGCACGTCGTCGAGAACGGCCGCGCCCAGGATGATGCGCGACTCTTTGTCGCGACCGCGGTGCATGTCCTTCAACACGCGCGCGGTGATGCCGACGCTGGTCGCGCACAGCGTCGCGCCGATGAAGATCGGTTGCTGCCAGGTGTCGAAGAAGAACATTCGACAGACGACGTAGCCCAAGGTGATCGGTGCGATGACGCCGATCAACGCGACCGTCAGGCTCGACGCACCCACCGAAAACATCTGCCGCACCGTCGACTCCAGCCCGACCTCGAACAGCAGCAGCACGACGCCGATCCCGGCGAGAATCTGCAACGATTCGCCGACCGTGATGCCCGGCGATTCGACGTGAGCGCCCATGACCGGCGGCTGCATGAAATCGAGCGCATGCGATCCCGTCAGCAACAGAAAGTTTCCAAGCAGGATGCCCAGTACCAGTTCGCCCAGCACGGCCGGAAGCCGAAGCCGCTCGAAGACGTCGCCGCCGACCTTCGCGAGCAGCAGGATGACGACGATCGCCGCCAGCACCGGTGCGACCGGATCGGCGTGACCGGTGGCATGCTCGTCTGCGACGACTGCGTCCTCTTTCGCATCATCGGCGACGGAAGCGTCGCCTCCGTCGGCGATGTCCTTCGTGTCGGAGTTCTCAGACGCCGCGTCGAAGGTCGATTCGACGTTCTGGCCGACCACCGGTGGAACGACCGATCGTCCGTGGTCGTGCCAGAGCGTTAGGACGAAGAGCAGCCCCGCGGCGAGCCAGAAGCGGCGACTCACCAACGGAGATCGCCTTCGAGACAACCAGAATTGCGAGTCGCGTGTGTTCGTCAGCATCGGCATCCTTGTCGTCAGTCGGCCGCATCCGTGTCGAGATCGACCGTCGCGCACGCCGTCGTCATTTCGGATGCGACTGCCTACGCTCGAAGAGGTGCCGTACTATAGAATCGTTCGCTTCGCCGAACCACCTGCCTGACGATCATTCCTCATTCCTCATTCCTTCCTCGCCTTTCTCTCATTGCGATCCGGCCCTCGCAGTCCCGAGCTTTCAGACAATGCGGCGACATGCCTTTCCGATACTTGCGATCGCGCTTGTCGCCACTGCCGGCTGGTGGATGACGGCGACGGCGTTGCCCGAAGACGCTTCGACGACCGGACCTGTCGAAGCCGGTCGACCGCCGCGCGTCGCGCCGAGAAAGCCAATCGACGTCCAATTGTCCGATGGACCGGTTGCGGCGCCGGAATTGGTCGCCGCCGACGGCTTTGAAGCGACGATTTTCGCGGGCGATGAACTCGTGCATGACGCGGGATGCCTGACGATCGACGAGGCCGGCCGCATCGCCGTGTCGGGGCCGGGCTACATCCGATTGCTCGTCGACCATAATCGCGACGGACGGGCGGATGAAGGCGTCACGTTCGCCGACGGACCGCGCACCGGCGCGCAAGGCCTCTGTTTCGACGGCCACGATCTGCTCGCCGTCGGCGACGGCGGATTGCTGCGCTATCGCGACCTCGACGGAGACCGGCATGCCGACGGGCCGCCCGTGCGGCTTCTGCCGCTCAAAACCGGCGGAGAGCATCACGCCCACGCGATTCGACGCGGCCCGGACGGGTGGTGGTACCTGATCTGCGGGAACGACACCGGCGTCACCGCGCGAACGATCACATCGCCGACAAGCCCCGTCCTGGAACCCGAAGCGGGCGTCCTGCTTCGCTTTCACTACGTGTCGGACGAGAACGTGGTGCGAGATGTTGAAGTCGTCGCCGACGGTCTCCGCAACGCCTACGACTTCGACTTCACCGCCGGAGGTGATCCCGTCACTTACGACAGCGACGATGAACGCGAGGTTTCGCTGCCCTGGTATCGGCCGACCCGCGTCTTTCGGCTGACACCCGGTTCGCACGCCGGATGGATCAGCAGAAGCTGGAAGCGACCTGATGCATTTCCCGAAATGCCGGAAGTGCTCGCGAGCCTGGGTCGCGGCTCACCGACCGGCGTCCTCGTCGCTCGCCATCAGGCGTGGCCTCCGCCGTTTCGCAACGCCGTCATCGTGTGCGACTGGACATTCGGCCGCGTCGTCGCGATTCCGATGGATGACCGCGACAGGCCCGGTCGTCCGATCGAGCTTCTGACGGCTTCCGGCACGGCCGGCTTCGCACCGACCGACGTCGCGGCCGCACCCGACGGCAGCCTGCTCATCAGTGCCGGCGGCCGCGGCACGACGGGAACGGTTTACCGATTGCAATACACGGGGCGGGTCGATGCCGGCTCATCACCGTCGGCGGTCGATGCGGCATCGTCGCAGGCTCGACGCAAGGCACTCGAGGAGCTTGCGGAGTCACTTTCCCTTCGTGAGAACCAAACCTACGGACGATCGCTGGTCGAACTGGTTGTGCCCGCTCTGTCGGAGGGGGAACCGAACCTCCGCAAAGCGGCGATGCACGTCGTCAGTCGATTGTCGAACGAAGCCCTTGCCGAACTTGAAGCTCGGGCGGATGCGGCCGGGCCGACGACGGCAGTGCGCTTCCACCTCGGGCGACTGCGACGAAATCGCAACGTCGATCTGAAAGGTCTGACGACGGCCGTCGAAACGCTCGAAGTGCCTGAACAGCCGGCGGACATCCAATACGACGCCGTGCGGCTGGCACAACTCGCCCTGGGCGACGTCGGACCGGCCCCTGGAACGCCGGATACGTTTTCAGGCTATGCGGCACGCGCCGATCTCGCCGAATGGCAGTTCCAATTCGCTCCTTGGACGGCCCGTCTCGCCGCGCTGTATCCCACGGACCATCGCGAGGTCGATCGCGAGTTCGTCCGGCTGCTCGCGATGCTGCAAGCCGATGATGCGGGTCTTGAGAGGCGCATCATCGATCGCATGACGAAGACGTCTCATCCCACCGACGATCTCCATCTGTTGTTCGCCTTGTCGCGGTTTCCGTCGTTGCGGTCGAGCGATGAAACCGATCGCATCGCCGCGGCGCTCGTCGGACTCGATGCGAAGTGCGAAGCTCGCGGTCTGAGGCTCGACAACAACTGGGAAGAACGGCTCGGCGATCTCGTCATCGCACTCGTCACCGCCGATCGTCAACTTCCCGCGGCGATCGTCCGGCATGACGATTTCGGCCGACCCGGCCATGCGTTGCTCGTCGAAGTTCTTCCCAAGTCGCTGCACAACGAGGCGACGGTCGCGTTCGTGCGTGCCGCCGATGCCGATTCCGACTATCGCTGGACGCCGGCCCTGGTCGCTTTGCTCGGCGAATCGGATGATCCGGCGATGCGCGATCGCCTGCGGTCGCTGTTCGACGAACCGACGGTTCAGACGGCGGTCGTTGCGGCACTCGCCGAACATCCCGACGAGGCGGACCGATCCGCCTACGTCGCAGGACTCGCGGAACCGGACGTCGAGATCGTCGATCGCTGCGTCGCGGCGCTGGAGCGGTTGGCTCCCGCGACCGAACCGGCCGAACTGGCGGCGCTGACCGTCGCACTGCGCCGGCTCGATCGCGATGAACGAGAGTACGCCGTCCGCGATCGAGTGGCGCAGCTGTTGAAACGCGCGATCGGCGATGATTTCGGGTTCGTCTCCGGAAAGGACGGCTTCCGCTCGCAGCCGGAATGCGTGGAACGATTCGTCTCCCATGTGCGCGCGATCGCTCCGGACCTTGTCCCTGCGGAACAGTCCGTCGGGCCGGCGCTTCAATCGCTGCTGGCTGAGGCGAGTCGTCTCGGCGGCGACGCGATGCGCGGCCGGGCGTTCTTTGAAGCGAAATCGTGTCATCGCTGTCACGACGGCGCCGCGGTCGGGCCTGATCTCGCCGGCGTGTTCGGCCGGTTCTCGCGAGACGATCTGTTTCTGGCGATCGCCGACTCCGACCGCAACGTTTCGGAGCGTTATCGCGGCACGCTGGTGCTGACGACCGACGGCCAGGTCGCGACGGGGCTTGTCGTCTACGAGTCGGCCGACGGCGTGACGCTCAAGGACGGAACGCGAACCTGGCGAATCGAAGCCGACGAGATCGCACAGCGACGTCCGCTCGACGTCTCGCTCATGCCGCGCGGGTTGTTGAACGACGCCACTCCGCAGAACCTCGCCGACCTCGAAGCCTACCTGCGAACTCTGGGCCAGTGAGCGGCGCTCAACCCGTCATCGCAAAGACGCGAGGCTTGCCGGTAGCGGGTCAAATCGAACAAAGCCGCCAGAACTGTCGCCTTTCGCTCCGCGAAAGGGCG
>JBAQZJ010000240.1:0-6024 GCA_049790855.1 Planctomycetaceae bacterium
GTCCTGTGATTCGTCGATGCAGTTGTCGCACGCTTGCCAACCGACCGGGCTGTCTCCTACGATCCTCAACGTCAGTTCCTCCCACGAGACGCAAACGCCGATGGCCTTCCAGCCGACGTGCCTGGACCTCTTCTGCGGCATCGGCGGATTGACGATCGGCCTGGAACGCGCCGGTTTCCGTTCCGTCGGCGGCATCGACATCTGGGACGATGCCGCGAGGACGTTCGAGCACAATCTGCCGCACCTGCGTTGCTTTCGAGCCGATCTTTCGACGCTTACGGTTCGCGAGATCGAGCGTTTCTTCGACCTTCAGAAGGGCGACGTCGACCTGATCACCGGCGGTCCGCCGTGTCAGGGATTCAGCACGGTCGGAAAGCGGGACCACCGCGACCCGCGAAACCGTCTCTGGCAGCATTATTTCGAGCTGGTCTCCGAGATTCGGCCGCCCTACGTCCTGATGGAGAACGTCGAGGGCATGAAGGTGATGGCCGGCGGAAAACTCTGCGAGCAGATCATCCGCTCGTTCGAGTCGATCGGCTACTCGATGACCGCGAAACTGATCCGCTCCGCCGACTATGGCGTCCCGCAGTTGCGGAAACGATTGATCTTTTTGGGCTGTCTCGACGGCTTGACCCCGCCGACGTTTCCCCAGCCGTCCGTGAACGGCTGGGTGACCGTCGGAGACGCCGTCTTCGACCTGCCGCCTCTCCAGCCGGGGCAGCGATCGGAACGTTATACGAAGGCTCCCATGACGCCGTATCAGGCGGCTCGTCGCAAGAACGTGTCCAAGGGTGATCTGCGAAATCACGAGGCCGCCAACCATCCACCGCATCTCGTCGAGTTGCTCAGCCACATTCCCGATGGTGGAAACCGTCGGTCCATCCCTGATCATCTTCAACCGCGGAGTGGGTTCCACAACAGCTATGCCCGTCTTGCAAGCGACAAGCCGGCGGTCGCCGTCACGTCCAACATGCGAAAGCCGTCGTCCGCGCGTGCCACCCATCCGAAGCAGAACCGGGGGCTGACGGTGCGCGAGGGGCTTCGGCTTCAATCCTTTGACGACGATTACATCGTGCTCGGATCGCGGACGTCTCAATACCTGCAGGTCGGCAACGCGGTTCCTCCGTTGCTTGCCGAAACGATTGGACGGGAACTGATGCGGGCGTATTCCGCGAACGTCGAATGCGTCAAGCGAAGCGCGAGCAGCGCCTATTCGGTGGATTCCTCCGCGGAAAACTCCTCGAAGCGGCTGATCAGGTCGGCGTCTCGCTCAACGTGATAGCAGTAGAACTCGAACGCGTCGATCGCCGCTCGTTGTTTGATGGGATCCCAGAGTTCAGCCTGCCTGATCAGGTCGTCGAGCGACAGACAACGTAGCCCCTCGTCTTGAAATCGTTGGCGCGCTTCTTCAGTGAAATTTTGGGCAAGGATGATTCCCGACGCACGGTGCCGAGCGACTTCGTCGCGGAAGCGTGCGAAATCAGATACGTCGCCGGCCTCCAAGGATCGATGTTTCGCCTCACCGGAGAGAATGAGGCGACGACCGCTGTAGCCGTCAATATCGCCGATTCGTCCGACGCGACGCCCGCCCGTGCGAACTCTCTTCACATCGAGTTGAATCTGCGGATTGTCGGCACGGAGGAAAGCGAACGATGCTCCCTGAAAGGCGGCGCCCGTTCGACCGGTGCTGAAGTCGAACCGGCTCAACAGGTCGTAGAACGGTCGTTGAAGCGGAGTCAGCGAGTCGGGATCGACGCGCTGATCCTTCAATTCACCCAGTACGAAGTCGAACACCGATTTCTCGACTTCATCCAGTTCGCGGTTCGTCAACCGCAAGAGCGTCTCTATCCAGTGGCGGTACTCGCCCCATGCTTGCGTCGCGTGAGGTGCCATACTTGGATAGGAATAACGACCTTGTTCGTAGAACGCCTTTTCACGGCGGTTGTAAAACGGCCGAATGCTCAATGTGCGACCGCTGCCGCGTGAGACGATCAGGGTGATCGCCTGTTTGTTCGACGCGGTCCGCACCTCCTGTGGAAAAGCCTGAAAGAACGCATTCAAGTCGCGGAATCGCTTGGGAACGGCATCGAGTTCGCGAAGGAAGTCTATGAATGCGAGACAAAGTCCCGCCGTCGACTTGCGGGTTTTGAAGACCTCCTTGACCTCATCAATGAGTTCCCGTTTCGTCACCAACGGTTCTCCTTCCGATTCTTCGGACGGAGGTTTTCCGCCTCCGTGATCAGCTCAGAGAGCGGCACGGCAAGGGCGTCGGCGATGCGGCAGAGGTTTCGCAGACTGACATTCTGCTCGCCGCGCTCGATCGCACCGATGTAAGTACGATGCAAGCCTACGATCGCAGCAAATGCTTCCTGGCTGTGGCCGGCACGGCTCCGGGCGCTGCGTATTACTTGGCCGAAGGCGTGTTGAAAATCCAGAGGCGACATACGCTGGGAATTAGGCCGAACTGATGCCTTCGCGCCTACAGACGATAACTAGCATCGGAGAGCCGTGGTCGATTGCTTCGACAAAGCCGCCCGCCGCCGCGTCATGGCGGCGGTGAGGCAGAAGGACACGCAGCCGGAATTGGTTGTGCGGCGGCTGGCCCACGCACTCGGCTACCGATTCCGGTTGCATGCCGCATTGCCTGGTCGCCCCGACGTCGTCTTTCCGGGACGGCGGAAAGTGATTCTCGTCCACGGTTGCTTTTGGCACCGACACGACTGTCGGCGAGGCCGCGCCACACCGGTGACGAATGCGGGCTTCTGGGCAGCGAAGTTCCAGGCGACCGTGCGCCGCGATCGGAAAACCATGGCGCAGCTGCGACGGCTCGGCTGGAGCGTGATGGTCGTGTGGGAGTGTCAAACGGCGACGAGTGGTTCAGTGCGGCTGGCGCGGCGGATCGAGTCGTTTCTCGGCCCGCCTGGGAGCGGACGGAATGCCGGCGGCTGAAGTCTGACTTCTGTACCAACCGCGACGTCACGCGGCCGTCCTTTTTTTGACGACCCCCCAAACATGACCTAGGGTTCGGCGTTCCGAGAGTGGGGCTTCCCCGTTGGAGGTGGACCCATGGTCGCCATTTCCCAGGCCGCCGACTGCGTCGAGTCGTCTTCGTTGCCGGGCGCGTCGTTGCCGAACGGACGGGCCTGTTGGATGAAGAACGGGCCGCTGGTGCCCGAGTGGGCGACGCCGCGGGGGCCGACGGGAACGATCGTCGTCACGCCGTGGAACGTCTGCGACGGCGTACCAGCAGGTCCGTCGATGCTGGCCGAGGGTCGCGACGTTTCTTCAAGCGGCCTGTCGTTCGCGCATGCCGGTCTGCTCGCGTGCCGCTTCGCGGCGGTGTCGTTTCGCGCCGATCGTGAAGACGGTTCGATCGTCGAAACGATTCTCGTCCGGCTGCTGTGGTGCCGCTTCACGGGGCAGGGCGGTTATCTCAGCGGGGGCCGGTTCGAGCGGATGCTCGGCGACGAGTTCGACGACGGTACGACGAGAGAACTGCTTGCCGGCCGGTAGGGTGGGTCAAGCGCAACTCGGCCCACCAGCACGGTCGGCCATGCTTCCGGACGCCAGCAGACCCCGTTGGTGGGCCGCGCTGCGCTTGACCCACCCTACAGGCTACAGGCCGGCTCAATTCATTTGGCAGAGCTGCGCCTGGGCCGCCTTGAGGTGGCAGCGGAGTTCGGCCTGGTCTTCTTCGAGGCCGCTGGCGAGGCAGGAATTGATCAGGTCGACGGCACAGCCGGGGCGGCCGGCCTTGAGGGCGATCAGGGCGAGGTCGCGACGTTCACCGTAGGCGCCGGGTTGCAGGGCGAGCAGCCGGTGCTGAATGTGCCACGCCGCGCTCCATTGTCGCTGCTTCGCGTAGAGCGCCTTCAGATTGTTGAGCATGCGGATGATGATCGCCCGGCCGTCGACGGGTTCGAGCCGCAACTCGGCGAGGTCTTCCGGCAATCCGCAGACGCCGACGACGAACTGCCGGCATTCGTCGTGGTTCAGCACTCGTCCGCCGTGGTAGGCGTCGACGAACAGCGGTCCGTCGGCCGACTCGTAACGGGTCAGAAAATGACGCGGGGCCGCGACCCCTCGCAGGTCCAGCCCCACCTTTTCGGCGACGGCGAGGTAGAGAATCGACAGGCTGATCGGAATGCCCGTCCGGGTTTCGATGATGCGATGCAGGTAGCTGCCGTCGGCGGTTTCGAAGGCGGCGCAGCCGCCGGTCACGCCGTGACGGCCGTGAATGCAGCGGCCCAATTCGGCCAGCGCCTCGGTTTCGCTTTCGGCCCTGGCGACCGGCCCGCGCACTTCGTCGGCCCGCGCCGCGATCCAGCGTCGGACGATGCTCGCGTCGAGGTTCGGTTCGACGTCGCGTGCGATCTCCAACGCTGCGCCCGCGAGGTCGACGTCCGACCGGCGCGTGACCAGCTTCAGGAACTCGCGATCGCAACGATAATCGAAATCGAAGGCCATTCCATCCGGTCCGTGGCGGGTCGTCCCGCGTCAGGGTTGGCGCCCGTAAGGAATCGGGCTGCCCGCCGTCGTGGCGATCTCTGACGCGGCGGCGGATACTAATCTGCGAAGGCGGATCGCGGCAACGTGGCTTCTGTCGTGTCGCAAGCGTTCGGCCTTCCAGAACGACCTTCCGTCGTGAGTCATTCTAGGTGTCGCCCCGCACCAGCGGAAAGGGGGCAAGCGATGTCGAAATCGGGGCCGCGATAACGATCGGCATCGGCTTTTCTCGCCTGGACGCCGCGACCGGCGACGTTCCTTGTTCAGGATTTTTGCACGGGCTATGCTCGCCTTGGCAGACAGTTCTTCGACTTTCCCGGCGTCGCCGGCACTTCCCGATTCGAGGCGTCCATGACGACAGATTTTGTAAACTCTGCGAATCGTCGACTTCGCAACCGATCGTTCGTGTGGCGAAGCATCGGGGTCGTCGGCGTGATGCTGGCGGCCGTCCTCGCGGGTTGTTCGGGCGGCAGCGGCGACGAGGCACGTCGGATCGTCATTCTGACGAACGTACCCGACCCGTTCTGGGACACGTGCGAAGCCGGGGCGAACGCCGCCGCGGGCGAGTTGAAGCTGGCCGAAGCCGGCTATCGCGTCACGGTCGAGCAGAACACCAAGGGCGTCCAGGGGCAGATCAACCGCTTGCGGGAATGGGCCGGCGACCCGACGATCGCGGCCGTCGCCGTCAGCGTGACCGAGCCGGACAACACCTCGCTGATCGACGCGATGCAGGCGCTCGGCGACCGCGGCATCAAGGTCATCACGATCGACTCCGACGTCGACCGCGACAACGCCGCGTTCCGCAAGGTGCGCCACGGCTACATCGGCACCGACAACGTCGTCGCGGGGCGGGAACTGGGCAAGGCGGCCCAAGCGCTGTTGCCCGACGGCGGCAAGTTCGCGACGTTCGTCGGCGTCAAGTCGCAGGCGAACGCGATTCAGCGCGATCAGGGCTTCAAGGAAGGCGCGGGGCCGGCGTTCGAGCAGGCCGACTTCCTCGGCGACGCCGTCGATGCTTCGAAGGCCCGCCAGAACGTGCGCGACGCCCTGGCGCGAACGCCCGACCTGAAGCTGCTCGTCGGCCTTTGGGCGTACAACCCGCCCGCGATCGCCGACGTCGTCGCCGAACGGAAACTCGCCGAGACGGTCGCCGTCATCGGCTTCGATGCGGCGCCGCTGGCCCTCGCGGCGATGGACGAGGGACGCATCGAGGCGCTCGTCGTGCAGGATCCCTATCAGATGGGCTACCTCGGCGTGAAGACGCTCAAGGCGCTGCTCGACGACGATCGGAAGTCGCTCGACGAAGTCTTTCCGAATTACGGCGAAACCGACGGCGACGTGCATCTGACCGGACTGAAGGTCGTCGTTCCCGCCGAGACGCCGCTGACGAAAGAGCTGTTCCTCGAAGACACCGAGTTCCTGCCGCTCGACGAGTTCAAAGCCTGGCTCGCGAAGTACAACCTGTCGGGTTCGTGACTTCAGCACGATCGTTTAGCCGCGACCGTCAGGGAGCGCGTT
>JBAQZJ010000241.1:0-24700 GCA_049790855.1 Planctomycetaceae bacterium
GCGCTTGACCCACCCTCCACCTGGAAAGACCTCGTCCGACTCTTTAGGATAAACGATCGCTGTCGGGAGGGCACGCTGACTTGCCGCCGTCTCACCGAAAAGAGCGATCGATGACGGCCGACGAAGCGCTGGCGTTTCTGGCGGCCCATCAGCCGATGCCGAATTGCCCGGCGTCGCCGGGCAATTCGGAGCTGACGGACGAGCTGTGCGACCGTTACGTCGACGCACTGGACCGCCTCTTCGACGTGCCGGACACGCGCTGCGTTCCACTGCTGCTCGGCTCCTTCCCGGATCGAACGGGCGTCGGCATGTACAATCGCGTCGAGGACGTTCTCACGCGCTTCCCTGCCGCCGTCGTCGTGCCGCACCTGGAGGCGTCGCTTCGATCTGATCGAGCCGGCGTGCGGTACTGGTCGGCCCAGATCGCCGCGAGCTTCCCCGATCCGCGGCTGATCGAGCCGCTGGCGGAGCTGCTGCACGAGGGCGATCGAGACATCCGTTTTTTCACCGTCGCCGCGCTGGCGGAAATCGACTCGGAGCAGGTACGGCCGCTTCTGGAACGGATGTCGCGGACTGAGACTGACGACGAGGTCCGCACCGTGATCGAAGACGCGCTGACGCGGGGAGGAGCGTAGAGTCGTAGGGTGGGTCGAGCGGATGCGAGGCCCACCTTCGTGGTCTACGTGCGTCCGGAAGCAAAGAGACCGTGAAGCCGAGCCGCGTTGCGCTCGACACACCCTATTCCTCGACCGCCGCCCGCGGTTCGCCGAGGTTGCGCATGTATTCACCATACTGGCGGTCCAGTTCGGTGTACGAGACGCCGGTGAGTTCGGCGAGGTTCTGGGCCTGTCGGCGGGTCGGGCCGGCACCGTTGTAGAGTTGGGCGAGGTGCTCGATCAGCGCGTCGCGGTAACGACCGCCGTCGTAGTGCATGAAGAAATGGGCCAGCCCTGCCGCCTGGCTGTAATTCCGCTGCATCTCGTTCAGGGGCAGCGTCTGAAATTCCGTCAGACCCATCGAAGCGAACTGGCCGAGCGGCGTATAGACGCCCTCCGTGAGGTAGCGGTATCTGGCTGCGTCGATCCGGGCATGATTCGGATTCCCGAGCGACAGCGCTTCTTCACCGGGCTTGAACGACTCCATGTAGCAGGCGATGCCTTCGATCACCCAGAAATGCGCCTGCGTGGCGACAAGCCGGTCGCGAGGTCGCGACTCGTACATGTACTGGTGCGTCGCCTCGTGATAGAGCGTGTCGTCGAGGGTCAGCTTTTCGTCGTGAAAGAAATAGGCGACGCGGTCTTCCGTGTAGTACAGGCCGTTCGTGACGGCGATCGTCGGAATCTTGGCGACCAGTCGCTTGTTGTACTCGTCGCGCGTCGCGAAGTAATGCACTTCGTAAGGCTTCGCCTCGGTGTTGCGCGTCGAAGTTCCGCGAAAGAGGGTCTGAAGATCCTCGGGTCGCGAGAAGAATCCGGCGAAGGTCTCGACGAAAAACGCATGATACGTCTCCAACCGGCTGGCGATCTCGACGCCGCGCTCCAGGCTGTGATTCGTTTTGACGAGATAATGCTCCGTCCGGGTCACCCAGCCGTGATCGAAGTCGCGGTGCAGCTCGACGTCGTTTTCCTTGCTGATCCAGCGACCCTGGTGGTAGCGTTCTCCCGCCTTGTAGCGTTCGACGTGATCATCCGGCAGCCAGCCGAACGTTTCGTCCCAGACGTTCCCCGATCGCCGCATGCGGGCCTCGAACGGCGTGAGCCATTCGTCGCCCATCCGCAGAAAACCCAGGACGCGGCGGGCCGTCGGATTGTCGGGATCGCGCGCGGCTGCTTCCCGCAGCAGTTCATACGCATAATGCGTCGACTTCGCCGTCAGCGCCTGCCGCGACAGCATGTACAGATCGACCGATTGTTCCTCGCGGAGCTTGCGCAGTTTCAGCCGCAACGATCGCTCGCCGGCCGGCAGCGTGAGCGTCGGTTCGGGCTGCACACGTCGCGGCAGCCGGTTCACGACGATCCGCTGCGGGTCGGCAGAAACGGCCAGTGCGTAGGCCTCGTGGGCCGCGTCGGTCGCACCGATCCGCTCCAGTTGCGCGGCGAGCTCGCTCAGTTCTGCCGCCTGTTCGCGTTTCAGCTCCGCATGCCGCGATCGCAGAGATTCGAGCTGGCGATTCTCTCGCGGCGGTGCCGCGAAGGCCGGTCCGGCCGCCGATAGGACCAGTCCTGCGACGAGAAGCGTCAGGCGGATCATCCGGTGCGGCATCGAATTCGGCTCGAAACGCGGGCGAGAAGGTGCAGCGGCATTCTAGGTCGAGTCGGAAGACGCCGAAAGGCGTGTTCGGGCCGCGGCATCGCGCCGCCGGCCAAGACGCACGATCTCGACGCCTTCTGCTGCCACAGGAACAGACCTGTGAGCTGCATGCCGGCACGATGCCCTCAGGTCGGCGGTGGACCTGGACCGCCCCTGGCGAGTTCAGCGACCCGGCGTCAGAACTGACGGAGAAACCGGACGTCGTTCTCGTAGAACAGGCGAATGTTCTTGACGTCGTGCCGTCGCATGCAGAACCGCTCGATGCCGAGGCCGAAGGCGAAGCCGGTCACGCTGTCGGGATCGCAGCCCACGGCTCGGAGCACGTTCGGGTCAACCATCCCCGCCCCGCCGACCTCAATCCAACGATCGCCCCAGAGCATATCCACTTCGACGCTGGGTTCGGTGAACGGAAAGAACGAGGGGCGAAACCGGACCGCGACGTCGTCGCCCAGGTAGGCCTTGGCGAACAGGCTCAGCACCGTCTTGAGCTGAGCCATCGTCACGTCCGCGGCCACCATCAGGCCTTCCATCTGGTGGAACATGCAGGAGTGCGTATCGTCCTGCGTATCGGGCCGATAGACGCGGCCGAGCGAGACGATCCGCACGGGCGGCGGCGTGTGCTCGAGGACGCGAATCTGGACGGTCGACGTCTGGCTGCGTAGCAGTGCCGGTCCACCAGAGGTCACGGCAGCCGTCGACAGGTAGAAGTTGTCGAGCGGGTCGCGGGCCGGGTGCTCCGGCGGAATGTTGAGCGCCGTGAAGTTGTGGTGCTCGTCTTCGATTTCCGGGCCTTCGACGGCGGAAAAGCCGAACCGGCCCATGATGTCTTTGAACTCTTCGATCGTCTGCGTGATCGGATGCAGCGTTCCCAGCCGCGGCGCTCGTCCCGGCAGGGTGACGTCGATCGCTCCCGCCGCCCGAGCCGGACGGGCCAGTTCCTGCTGCCGATCGGACAGCAGCGCTTCGACCTTGTCTTTGGTCTGATTGAATCGCTGGCCGACGTCGCGTCGCTGTTCGGCCGGCACCTCGCCGAGCAGCTTCTGAAGGTCTTTGAGACGACCTCGCTTTTTGCCGAGAAATTCGACGCGGGCCGCTTCGAGATCCCCTGCCGATCCCGCCGAGGAAATGGCCGCGACGGCGGCAGCTTCATACTCGGCGAAGAGAGTGCTCGGGTCCATGGCGGAAACACCAAAAGGCCGGCGGTGCTGGTCGGAACGCGGCACCCGGCCGCATCCGACCGGCGGCGCCGGCCTTGTTTCGCTCGATCTCGTCAGTGACTGACGTGAGGCTCAGGCAGCCTGCTTCTTCTCGACCGCCGATTTGGCGGCGGCGAAAACCTCGTCGAAGACACTCGGATAGAGTGCCGCGAGATCGCTCAGCGAGCGACGATCGAGTTCGATGCCGGCCAGCTTCAGACCGTTCATGAACACCGAATAGCTCATCCCGCGCGAACGGACGGCCGCGGTGATCCGCGTGATCCACAGCGCGCGAATTTCGCGTTTCTTGGCCCGGCGATCGCGGAAGGCGAACTGCCTGGCCCGCAGAACCGTTTCCTTGACGGTGCGCAGCAGCTTGCTGCGGCCGCCGTAATTGCCCTTCGCCTCATCGAAGAGACGCTTCTTCTTACGGTTTCGGGCTGCCCCGATGCGAACTCTCATGGCTCAGAATCGCAACTGCGGTGGAAGGAAAGCGGGAGGGTGGCGGCACGCGACGGCGGACTTCCGGGCGACTCAGAGTCCCGGAGCGAGAGCCGCGGCGATCTTTCTCGCATCGGCCCCGATGACGACGTGGTCGCTGCGCAGCGCCCGCTTCCGCTTCGCGGATTTGTGGCTGAGTTTATGGCCGCGGAATGCGGTGCGGTGCTTGACCTTACCGGAAGCGGTCACGGTGAACCGCTTCTTCATTCCCTTGTGGGTTTTCTGCTTCGGCATAATCCGCTTCCCGGTTTCTGCGGAGCGACACGATGGACGCAGCTCCGGCCTTGCGGGGGTGATGGAAGGGCGAAATGGTAATATCGGAGATGCCGGGTGTCCAGTCACCCGCCGCAAACACCGGTGTTCACGCCGCCGGGATGCGATTCCCGACGGATGATGCGGCCCCGGTGTGAGCCAAGGTCACTTCGGAGCCAGGACGGCCGTCATCATCCGTCCTTCCATGCCGGGCGGCTTTTCGACCTTGGCGACGTCCTGCAACTGGGCAATGACGCCTTCGAGGATCTCTTTCCCCCGACCTTGGTGGGCGTGTTCGCGACCTCGAAACAGGATGTTGACCTTCACCTTGTCCTTGTGGGACAGAAAGTCTCGTGCCCGCTTGATCTTGAAGTCGATGTCGTGCTCGCCCGTCTTGGGACGCAGCCGGATCTCTTTGATCTGCGTCTGGTGCGGCGGCTTGACGCTGTGCTTCTTCTTCTGCTGGTACTTGAACTTCCCGAAGTCCATGATCCGGCAGACAGGCGGCCGTTCGTTCGGAGCGACCTCGACGAGATCCAGTCCCGCTTCCCGCGCGAGATTGAGCGCGTCGATCGTCGGAATGACCCCGAGCATCTGTCCGTCGTGACTGACGACCCGAATCGGCGTGAGGCGAATCTGGTCGTTGATCCGCTGTTGTGGCTGAGGTGTGTTGTCGTGCGGACGCATCCCCGTGTTTGGTATCCCTCGATGGAATCATGAACCGCCCGCCGAGGGGAACGAACCCGACGGCAATGGCATAGATGTAACGATGCTAAGAGTTTCCGTCAAGAAAGCTAGTCGCACGCCCCAGATGTTCCCCCGTGGGCGCCGAGACGGCGTGGACTGTCAACGCCCGACTACGACCTGACCTGACCCTCACCGACCACCACCCATTTGTAGCTCGTCAGCTCTTTCAGGCCGCACGGCCCGCGTGCGTGAAACTTGTCGGTGCTGATGCCGATCTCGGCCCCCAGTCCAAGTTCGCCTCCGTCGTTGAACCGGGTGCTGGCGTTCACGAGGACGGCCGCCGAATCGACCTCGTTCGTGAAGCGTGTCGCGGCCGCAAGGTCATTGGTGACAATGGCATCGGTATGCCGCGATCCGTAGGTTTCGATGTGCTCGATCGCCTCGTCGAGATCCGACACGACACGCACCGCCAGCACCAGATCAAGATACTCGGTCCGCCAATCCTGCTCGCTCGCCGGCGAGGCCTGCGGCACGATTTCCTGGGTACGCGGGCAGCCGCGTAACTCGACGCCGACGGCGAGGAGTTCCCTCGAGACCGCGGGCAGGAAACTGGGCGCGACGGCCGAGTGGACGAGCAGCGTCTCGGCGGCATTGCAGACGCCCGGCCGTTGAACTTTGGCGTTCAGGACAATTCTCGTCGCCATGTCGAGGTCCGCCGCACGGTCGACGTAGACATGGCAGATGCCGTCAAAGTGCTTGATGACCGGCATCCGGGCCTCGGCCGCGACGCGGTCGATCAGACTCTTGCCGCCTCGCGGAATCGTGACGTCGATCAGGTCGCCGAGCGATAGAAAATGCCCGACGGCGGCGCGGTCGGTGGTCTCGACGAGTTGAACGGCATCCTGCGGCAGACCGCAGTCTTCGAGAGTTTCAGCCAGCAACTTGTGCAAGGCGATGTTGCTGTGCAGGGCTTCCTTCCCGCCTCGCAGGATGACGGCGTTACCGCTCTTGACACAGAGTGCCGCCGCGTCGGCCGTGACGTTCGGGCGCGATTCATAAATAAAGAAGACGACACCCAGCGCGACGCGGATTTTCTGAATACGAAGCCCGTTCGGCCGAACGTGTCCTTCGATGACTTCGCCGATCGGGTCGGGCAGCATCGCGATCGCTTCGAGAGCCGCCGCGACTCCTTCGAGCCGTTCGTCCGTCAACCGGAGTCGATCGATCGCCGCGGCGGTCAGTCCGTAACCGGGAGCGGCATCGAGATCGAGCCGATTCGCCGTCCGCAGCTCATCCTTTCGGCTGCGAATCGTCGCGGCCGCCTGTCGCAGCCAGGCGTTTTTCGCCTCGGCGTGGATCCGGGCGAGTTGTCGCGAGGCCCGTCTGGCCCGGGCGGCCGTCGCCGTCGCCTCATTCAGCAGTTCCGACATGACCTACCACTCACTCGCTTCGAGACTCTCGATGTTCCTGGTCGCGGGGACGCTCTTCGTCAGATGCCCCAACCGTTATACAGCTTGGCACGAAACTCGGCCCATTCTTCGCGCTTTTCGGGGCGAGATTGGGTGAGCAGGCAGGTGGTCCACTCGTCCATTTGCCGTAAACGCTCGGAGAGCACGACGGCGATCGCATGAGCGATCTGATGGGCCGCGCGAAGTCCGGTGCGTTCGAGCTGAGCGTAGTTTTCGGGAGTCAGCCGGAGCGCCGTCACGCTGGTGACGCTACGAACGGTGGCCGCGTGCGGCACTCGCTCGAAAAACGACATCTCGCCGAACACCGTACCCGGCCCGAGTTCGGCCAGCACGCGATCGCCGTCGGGCGTCGCTTTGACCACGTCGCACCGGCCGCGCGTCAGAATCCAGAGACCGGGGGTCTGTTTGCCTTCGTCAACGATCGATGTGCCCGGTTCGAATGACGCCGTCTCCATGAGCGCGAGCAGCTCGCGTCGCTGGGGCGCCGTCAGCGAATCGAAGATCGGGCCGGCCGGCAGATCGGGCTCGGGCGCGGTCATCGACGTTCGGTGACTGAGGGACGAACGTTCGTCGGACGGCATCGCTGTTCCTCGACGAAGAGTGTCTGAGGCGTACTGGCCGCACCCCTCCGCCCTGAGAGGCGGCGGATCGGCGACGGATGCTACGCTTGCGGGAAATTGAGGTGGATGTTTCGGTGCGATCGTATCTTCGGTGCGATCGTATACCCGTCGGCCGGGGCGAGTCTATATCCCGCCGAGCACGGTCGCACGCCCGACACGTCCGATTCCGAGCAGATAGGCGGCCAGTCGCAGCGGTACTTTGCGTGTCTCGGCGATATTCCAGACGTGGTCGAAGCTCTCGGTCATGACGCGGTCCAGCTCTTTGCGGACGCGGGCCAGCTCCCACTTGAAGTGCTGCCGGTTCTGGACCCATTCGAAGTAGCTCACGGTGACGCCGCCTGCGTTCGCCAGGATGTCCGGCACGACCGTGATGCCGCGACGGTGGAACACTTCGTCGGCTTCGGGCTGCGTGGGGTTGTTCGCGGCCTCGACGATGAATCGTGCGCGGATGTGCTCTGCATTCTCCGCATTGAGCACGTTGCCGAGCGCCGCCGGGATCAGCACGTCGACGTCGGAGGTGAGCAGTTCGTCGTTGGTGATCGGCTCTCCTCCCGGAAACCCGCTCACGGTCCCCTTCTCTTTCGCATACGCCAACAGGCCGGGCACGTCCAGTTCCACCTTGTTCCAGACCCCGCCCGCAGCATCGGAAACCCCGCGAACCTTGACGCCTTTCTCGTGCAGAAACGCCGCGGCGTAGCTCCCCACGTTTCCGAAGCCCTGCAAGGCGACGGTCGTCTGACCGGGTTCGCGTTTGAGCTTCTCGAGCAGAGCGCAAGCGATCGTCACCACACCTCGGCCTGTGGCCTCCTCCCGTCCCTCCGACCCGTGCAACTCGACCGGCTTGCCCGTGACGACTGCGGGGTTGAAGCCATGGAACTTGCCATACTGATTCATGATCCAGGCCATGACCTGGGCGTTCGTGCCCATGTCGGGGGCCGGAATATCCTTGTCGGGCCCGATGACGTCGTGGATCTGATCGACGAACTTTCGCGTCAGCCGCTCCAGTTCGCCGGCGCTCAGTTCCTTGGTGTTGACGGTGATGCCGCCCTTCGCGCCGCCGTAAGGCACATTGACGACGGCCGTTTTCCACGTCATCAGCGAAGCCAGCGCCAGCACTTCGTCGGCATCGACCTCGAGGTGATAACGCAGCCCGCCTTTCATCGGACCACGTGCCTCATCGTGCTGGACGCGGTAGCCGATGAACGTCGCGATCTCGCCGTTATCGCGCTCGATGGGCACCTGGACCTTCACCTCGCGCACCGGCGTAAGCAGCAGTCGCCGCATGTTGGCGGAAAGCTCCATCAGTTCCGCGGCCTGGTTGAAATAGCGAGCGGTCGTTTCGAAGCTGCCCATTTTCGTTCCTTCGTTGCGGGAGCGAAGGGCTCCCCGTTCGTATTCTGGCGAGATGCCGGTCCGGGTCCAGATCGGCTGATTCAGCGTCGATCATCGCCGAACGAGATCGTCACTCCTCCGGGCTGAGGCGATGCCGCCCCGCCGTCGGACGATTCCTGAAGTTCGAGGCGCGGCGATCGGCCCGGCACCTGGGACGCCGCCAGTCGCCTTGCGAGAAACTGGCTGAGGACCCGCGCATAAAGCTCGTGTCCGAGACGCGAGAGCACCGGGGCGTTTCGAAGATAGAGCCGCGCCGGTTCGGGGCATTCGCGGAAGGCGGTCGAGGTGTCGCAGCATGGAATGTTGCGGGCGTGTGCGAAGCCGACGATGGCGTCGAACGGCCGACGGCTCGTCATCAACAACCCCGGCGCAATTCCCGCCGCCTCACGGACTCCCGGTTCGGCGCTCGCGTCGGCGGACACCTGCCACGGTTGCGGACAGGTCGCCACGACGACGACGGCGCCCACTCCATCGGCCGCCTGTTGAATCTGCTCGAGCGGCGAGAGGGATTGTTCCACGTAGAGATTCCAATCGGGCGGGTTCTCGCGGAGCCACGCGGTCGGTGACACGGGTGACGTCATGGCCGATCCGCCGGACGCCGACGGCCCGACGGTGCCGACATTTCTAACGAGCCATTCCGTGAGTTGCAGGTTTCGCCACCACGGCCGCTCTCGCTGCGATCGCACCAGAAAGGGATGCGGACAGGCAATCGGCGAGCTTGATGCATCGAGGCGCGTGTCGCGCCGCCGTCGGCGGTCGTCCTCGACGTCGGTCATGTCGACATGCAGCACGATCAGATCGGGCTGCAGGCCCAGCAGCGAATGCCGCAGCCTGAGCCACGCCAGCAGCGGGCAATCGCCGGGAACGCCCCCGTTCAGCACTTCGACGCGCAGCCGCGTATGCGCCTGCAGCAGTTGCTGCAATCGCGCCGGCATGGCGTGCGGTTCGTCGACATGGCGCCCCAGAATCGTTTCATCACCGAGGCAGAGCACCCGGTAGACGCCGGCGGGCTTCGGAACCGCGACCTCCGGGCCGCGCAGTCCGTGGCTGTTCACCGCGACCGTCACCGGTTCGCCCGTGTCGGGGTCGTGCGTCGTCGTCGATTGCAACCGGCGAAGCCGGCGGTATGCCACGCCGCAGGGTTCCGTCAACTGATCGTCGTCGATCGATGTTCCTGGTACGACGGCCGAGCCACGCAGGCGCAACGTCAGCTCGCCACCTGCGACCGCTAACGAAAGCAGGACGCAGGCCATCAAAAGCGGCCTAAGTGCCGAGAGTTGCAGGCGCATGAATCCGAATCACGGGTGAGCGGGACTCTAGACAATTCGCCCCAGCGAGGCTAGACGGCACATTCCCGGTGATCCATTCGTCTGTACACAGGTCGAACATCGCCCGCGACACGAATCAGCCGTCCCGGAACTCTTTTGGCTTACTTCGCGCTTGTTTACAGAGATGAGGATTGAATTTTTGAGTCGACTCAGGCATTAATCATCGCTTATGAATGGTCGCACAATTAGCGCGCCACTGTTTGCGGAAACAAGGAGACCGGTTTAGATGGCCCGTACCGACGCTTTGTCTGTCGCCGAACTCGAGCGAATGCTCGACGATCGCCGTGCCGAACTCGCCAAATTGACCGACCGCCGCGAAAAGCTGTCATCGGATCTCGCCGAATGCGATGCGAGAATCACCGAATTGACCGGTGCGTCCCGCGGCGGCGGCGGGAAGGTCGCTCGTCGCCGCAAACCGAAGCGCGGACGCGGTCGATTCCGCAACCAACCGTCGTTGAAGAGCATCATCGTCGAGATACTGCAGAAGAGCAAAAAGCCGATGTCGCTCGACGACGTCATCGAAAAGGTAAAGGCGACCGGTTATCAATCCAGTTCCGAAAACTTCCGCCAGGTCGCCTACCTGAACCTGTTCAATATGAAGAAGAACGGCGAGGTGGAACACGACAGCGAGACCAAGCTCTATCGCGCCAATGCGAATTGACCGCAAGCCTCGAATTGACCGCAAGCCGCGCATTACCCGCTGCCCGGAAGGTCTTGCATGTCGACTCGCGCCGCGTCCCGCCGCAGGAAGAGCGCGATCGACCTGGTGACCGAATTGATGGCGGCGCCCGGCCGCAGCGGCCAGGAAGGCCGGATTGCCGATCACGTTCGACGGGCCTTGCTGCGGGCCGGAGTTCCGAAGTCGGCGATCTCGGCGGATGCCGCGCACCGGAGGAGCCCGATCGGCGGCGAGTGCGGCAACCTCGTCGTCAAACTGCCGGGCACGGTTCGCGCGCCGCGTCGGTTGCTGATGGCCCATCTCGACACTGTTCCGCTGTGCGTCGGTTCGCAACCGGTGCGCCATGCAGCGCGGATCGTCTCGAAGAATCCTGCGACGGGCCTCGGGGCCGATAACCGTGCCGGGGTCGCGGTCGTCCTGCAGTCCGTGTTGACGATTCTCGATGAAGGACTTCCGCACCCGCCGTTGACGCTGTTCTTCCCCGTACAGGAGGAGATCGGCCTGGTCGGCGCACGCTATGCGAACGTCTCGAAGCTCGGCCGGCCGGCTTTGTGCTTCAACTGGGACGGAGGCGATCCTGCTGCGGTCACCGTCGGAGCCATCGGAGCGACGGCGATGACGATCGTCGTTCACGGCATCGCGAGCCATGCCGGGGTGCATCCCGAAAACGGTGTTTCGGCGGCGGTGATCGCAGGTCGCGCGATTGCCGAACTGGATCGAAACGGCTGGCACGGCAAGATCAGCACGAAATCAGGAGAAGGCACCAGCAACCTCGGCACGATGGCCGGTGGCGACGCGAACAACGTCGTCATGTCGTCGCTGACCATCCACGCCGAAGCCCGCTCTCACGATCCGCGCTTTCGCGCAAAGATCGTGGCCGAGTTCGACTCGGCGTTTCGGAAAGCCGCCCAGGAAGTTCAGAACATTCGCGGCGATTGCGGAGCAATCGAGTTCCAGGCTGAAGTGAAGTACGACTCGTTCCGGCTCCCGGACGATGCGCCGGCCGTCGTCGAGGCCTCCGCTGCCGTCCGCCGCGCGGGCGGTGAACCGCGTTGCGTCGTGGGCAACGGCGGACTGGACGCGAACTGGATGCACGCGCACGGCTTGACGACCGTCACCCTCGGCTGCGGTCAACACGACATTCATACCGTCGCCGAGTCGCTCGACGTCGAAGAGTTCCTCACCGCGTGCCAGATCGGGCTCGATTTGGCGACCGGCGACGTGCGCCACGGCTGAGAGTCTCTGAGTGCGATCACGTTCCAGCGGCGACGTGCTCGGGCTGCTCGACGAGATCGCGACGAACCGTCAGGCCACGCGAGGCCGCAACCTCGCGGCCGGACGCTTCCAGCATCGCCCGCAGCCGCTCGGAAAGCTGTTCGAGCAGTGCGTCGGGCGCGTCGCGATCGATGCGTTTCTCACGCTCCGGCGATACTTCGATCGCCTCACCGACGTCGAGCAGAACTCGAAACCGGCCGTACACGCGGATCGATCCGGTCAGATCCTCTTCCAGCCGCTCGACGGTTTCCAGTAGGCGTTCCGGCGGCGAATCGGCATCAAGATAGTCTTCCGGATGGAAGTGCAGTTGCTGGGCGAGAGTGGCGTCGGCAAGTTGTCGGCGGATTCGCGATCGTTCATCGGCGGGCAGATTGCGATCGATCAGCTTCGGCAACACGGCGGATCGAATGTCTTTGACGCGCGCGATGGCGGACGCATCCGAATGCTTTCCGATCCACTCGTCTTCGATGGGCCGCAGAATGCTCTCGATCAGATTCCGCCGTCGGTCGTGAAGATCCCCCGGCATCGCCTGGCCGACGTATTCAATCTCCTTAAGCGACAAGAGCGCTTCACCGAGACGGCGCAGGCGTTCGATCGACCGGCGGTCGCCGCCCGGCTGCCAGGTCAGACGTTGTTCCAAATCCTTCAGAAAGGGATCGACGGCGCGTTCGACGTCATCGAGAAAGACGTAGCGCAACGCGACGGGGTGGATGATGACGCTCGACTGCCTGGTTTTCGCAGCCTTCCTCGCCGCCATGCGGGCGATGAATGCGACGCCGTCCATCAGCGGGCCGAGTCGATCGTTGGCCCTGGAGACGACGCCTTCCGGAAAGATGACCAGCGGTCGCTCGGCAGCGGCGAGAATGTCGATGGCGGTCGTCAGGGCTGTGCGGTCGGCTCCCTCGCGAAGAATGCTGAAGGCGCCAAGACGCCGCATCATCGCCGCCGAGAGTCGGTCGAACAGAGGCTCCTGTTTGAACAGGTGCCAACTCGCCATCGTGTAGAGGTGGATTCTCGACTCGCGAACGATCCAGCCCATCGTCATCGGATCGCTCAAGCGGCAATGATTCGGGGCCAACAGCACGCCCCGCCCCTCGTCGACCGATTTCTGCAGCTGTTCGAGGCCGCGGCATTTCACGTCGACGATGCCGTGAGACAGGCGCAGATAGTACGGCAACAGGGGCCGGAAGATCTCGCTCCAGACCCGCCCGCGGTAGGGCGGAATGAAGCGATACGGCTCCTCGATGACGATCTGCATGGGCCGACGGGACAGAGGGGAAAACGGAAAAGATGTGCGGCGAAGGATATCGGTCTTCCAATTTCGCATCAATTCCGGGTCAGAAGGCTGTTTTATTGCCATGCCGAGTCGGATAGACTTCCGCGACCCTTCTCGAAATTTTTTCGTCAGATCCGACGCAACGGACTCAGACTGTCCGGACAGGCTCTCAGAGCATCGACGCCTATGGATTCGGCTCTTGCCGAGCGATGGAAACGCCATCAGCACGCGATCGAATCGGCGCTCCACGAGTTTCTGCCGGCGGCGGGCGATTGTCCTCCGCTGCTGCGAGACGCGATGGAGTACAGCTTGCTCGCGGGCGGGAAACGCCTGCGGCCGGTGCTGACGCTGCTCGCGTGCGAGGCCTGCGGCGGCACTCCCGCCGGCGCACTGCCTGCTGCGTGCGCCCTGGAGATGGTCCACACGTATTCCCTGATTCACGACGATCTGCCTGCGATGGACGACGACGATCTTCGCCGTGGTCGGCCCACGAGCCACAAAGTCTTCGGTGAGGCGATCGCCATCCTGGCCGGCGACGCCCTGCTGACGCGGGCGTTCGAGGTTCTTGCGGCCCAGACACTGCCCCCCGCAGTCGCCGCGGCCTGCTGTGCCGACCTTGCCGCCGCCGCAGGCGCCGAGGGCATGGTCGGCGGTCAGGCCGCCGATTTCGAGTCGGAGTCGGTTCCTGCGACAGGCGATCGGCACGCTGACGGATTGCGGCTGGTCGCGGTCCACCGGCGGAAAACGGGAGCGTTGATCGCCTGCGCCGCTTCGCTCGGCGCGCGGGTTGCCGGGATCGCCGAATCGGAGCGAGTCGTCCTCGCCGCCTACGGCCGGAACATCGGGCTTGCGTTCCAGATTACCGACGATCTCTTGGACGTCGTCGGCAATCGCGACAGAATGGGAAAGGGCGTCAACAAAGATGCCGCCCTCGGGAAACTCACCTATCCCGGAATTTACGGCGTCGACGAAAGTCGACGGCGTGCCGAGGAACTGGTTCACGCTGCGACCGAAGCGGTTGCGGGGCTTGGGATCGCCGGTGAACCGCTTCAGGCATTGGCCCGTTTCGTGTTGGAGCGAGATCACTGACCGCGGTTAACGCAGGTGGAAACCGACCAGGTCCGATCCGCAACGTCGGCTGTGTCACAGAAGCATGGAGCGGCGCGACGACGCAAAGCTCCGGAACGCGAGGGACCGGGATTCCTTCAGAGAGACGACCATGATGGACTACAAGATTCTGCCGCGGATCAAATCGCCGAACGAACTTCACTCGCTCTCGCGCGAGCAGTTGTTTCAGTTGACGGACGAGATTCGCGAAGCGCTGTGTTCGGTCGTCTCGACGCGACCGGCCCACTTTGCGAGCAATCTGGGCGTCGTCGAGCTTTGCGTGGCGCTGCATCTCGTCTTCGACTTCTCGAAGGACCGGTTGATCTGGGATACCGGCCATCAGATCTATCCGCACAAGCTCATCACCGGTCGGTTCGACCAGTTTTCGACGATCCGCGAGCGCGGCGGATTGATGGGTTATCCGAACCCGGTCGAGAGCGATTACGACCTGTTCATGACCGGCCACGCCGGGGCCAGCGTCTCGACGGTGCTGGGGCTGAAGGCGGCCGACGACCTGCTGCGGTCGAACGAGCACCGGAAGAGCGTCGCGGTGATCGGCGACGGAGCCTTGCCGAGCGGCATCGTCTTCGAGGCGTTCAACAATGCCGCGGGGATGAACAAGGATCTGCTCGTGATCCTCAACGACAACAAAATGGGGATCTGCCCGCGAGTCGGCGGTCTCGCCGAGTATCTCGACCGGGCACGGACCGCACCGTTCTACAACGGGCTGAAGAAAGACATCGCCTGGCTGCTCAACAAGGTGCCGCTCGTCGGCGAGAGCGTCGAGGGTGTGCTCGCCCAGGCGAAAGATGCGATCAAGGGCTTCTTGCACGGCGGGATGCTGTTCGAGGAACTCGGTTTCCGTTACATCGGTCCTGTCGACGGCCATGACCTGACGAAGCTGGTCGAGACGCTCGAGATGGTCAAAGACGTCCGCGGGCCGGTCCTGCTGCACGTCTTCACCGAGAAGGGTCACGGCTTTGAGCCGGCGTGCGAAGATCCCGTCAAATTCCACAGCCCCAACCCGTTCCAGCGGAGTGACGACGGGCGCGTGATCCCGGTCAAGAAAAGCGGCAGCCGGGCGTATACCGACGTCGTCAGCGACGCGATTTACGACGCGATGCGCGACGACGAGCGGGTTTGTGTGCTGACGGCCGCCATGTGTACGGGCACCAAGCTCGAGAAGGTTCGCACCGATTTCGAGAAACGCTTCTTCGACACGGGCATCTGCGAAGGGCACGCCGTCGCCTTCGCAGGCGGCATGGCGAAAGCCGGGGCGCGGCCGATCGTCAACATCTACAGCACGTTCCTGCAGCGCAGCTTCGACCAGATCTTCCAGGAAGTCGCCCTGCAGAACCTGCCGGTCGTGTTCACCCTCGATCGCGGCGGACTCGCCGGGGCCGATGGGCCGACGCATCACGGCGTCTTCGACAACGCCTACATGCGGATCTTCCCGAACATGACCGTGATGGCCCCCGGCGACGAGTCGGACGTCGAGCCGATGCTCGCCTTCGCCCTCGATCGCGGCGGACCGACCTCGCTGCGGTATCCGAAGGCGGCCGCCGAGCGGGTCGAGCGGCGCGTCGCCCCGGTCGAGGACGGCAAGGCCGAAGTCTACCGCTGGGGCAGCGACGGAATGTTCGTCGCCTTCGGGGCGCTCTTCCCGGCCTGTGTCACGGCCAGCGAGCGGCTTAAGGATGATGGGCTTGACGTCGGCGTCATCAACGCCCGCTTCATCAAGCCGCTCGATCTCGAGACGATCGGACGCGCCTTGGAGGATTGTCCGTTCGTGGTGACCGTCGAGGAAAATACGCTGCCGGGCGGCTTCGGGTCCGCCGTGCTGGAGGCGGCAAACGCGGCGGGGTTACGGACCAATCATGTCCGATTGCTCGGGCTGCCCGACCGTTTCATCGAGCACGGCGATCGCGAAGAGTTGCTTGCCGAACTGGGTCTCGATGCGGAAGGATTGGCAGCGACCGCCCGCGAGATGGCAGGCCGGGGAACGCTGCACTCTTCGGAACGATGACGTTTTCGACACGGATGTCGGTGCCACAGAACTGCACCGCCTTCCAGGGAGGTCGCACGGATGCTGACTCACCGGATGTTGATGCTGCTGGCGCTGGGTTTCTCGACCGCACCGACGCAAGCGGCCGACAAGTTCACCCTCCGCGATGATCCGTCGTCGGGGGAGACCTGGCAGGTGATTGTCGAAGTGACCGGCAAGGGCGACTTCGAGTTCCAGCCGCCCGACGAGAAACAAAAGCCCGTCACGCATCCTGTCGAGCTTGCCGCCTCGTTCCGATTTCTGGAGCGGCGTCTCCCGCCGGCCGGACGCGACGAGGCGGCATTTCGCGGGTTGCGACACTTCGAGGAGGCCCGGTCGCAAATTCAAGTCGGCGGTCAGTCGTCGGCACCGAATCTGCGCGAAGAACGATCGCAGATCGTCGCACGGGCGACGCGCGCGGGCATCGTCTCGTATTCGCCGGCCGGCCCGTTGACGTCGATGGAAGTGGAACTGCTCCCCTTCCCCGGCGACCCGCTGGTGCTTGCGGCACTGCTCCCCGATCGCGAGGTCTCGGTCGGCGAGACGTGGACGCCCGATGCCTGGGCGGGGCCGGCGATGGCCGGCACGGAAGTCTCGCTCAACCAGAAGACGACCTGCCGGCTCGACAGCGTTCGCGACGGTCAGGCGACCGTCAGCTTCACGGCGCAGATTGACGGGGCGACGAAGGGCGCGACCTCGAAAACGACGCTCGAAGGCACGTTGACGTTCGACGTGAACGCCGATGCCGTCGTCGCCGCCAAAGTCACGCAGACCGAAAAACGGTCGATCGGCCCGCTGTCGCCGGGCATGGAACTGACGCTGACGGCGGTCGTCGAGCGGGCGCGGGCCGCATCCGATGAGGAACTTTCGGATGCGGCCGTGAAGGCGATTCCGCTTGAGCCCGAAGCGAGCGACCTGTGGATCGAATACACGGCGCCGTTCGGCGTCGGGCTGGCCGGCGAGCGCGGCTGGCGTGTCTTTCATCAGACCGACAAATTGCTGATTCTGCGGTTGCTGGATCACGGCGGATTGATCGCGCAGTGCAACCTCGCCCCGGCCCCGACGGTGCCCGCGGGTCAACGGACGCCCGGCCGGCTGCTGGAGGATGCCGTCCGCAAATCGCTCGGCGAGCAGTTCACCGAGATCGTCGACACCGAGGAGCTCGACATGGGCGGCGACGCCTCCGTCTATCGCGTGACGGTCTCGGGCAAGACGAAGGACGCAAAGCGGCTTTGGCGCTATTACCTCGTCACCGCCCCCGACGGCCGGCAGGCGGAACTCGTCTTCACCCTGGAGCCGGACCACCTCGCGCGACTTGCCGACCGCGATCTCGAACTCGTGTCGTCGCTGCAGTTTCTCTCGCGACCGGAACCGACACCGGCCGGTTCTGAAAAGTGACCGAGGCATGAATCGGCACTCGACATGCTGTGCTGCCGGATCAGCCAAACGCCCTATTCTGCGGAAGACCGGGTCTTGTCCGGTTTTTCCGGCTTCACTACACTTACCCGATACGCGTGTCTTGCCGCCTTGGACGGCGGTGGTTTGACGCTTCTTGCCTACGGAACCGGCCCATGATGTTTCGACGATCCCCGCGCGTCGCCGCCTGCTCTCTGTTCGTCATCGCAGCCTTGGCAGGCACAGGGCTGGTGGCCCAGGGCGGCCCGCGGCCCGAAGATGAAACGACGGCGAAGCTCGTCGGCCAGATGGTCGAGAAGTTTCACATCAGCCAGAAAGGTCTGGATGACGAGATCTCGAAGAAGACGTTCGAGAAGTATCTCTCCGACCTCGACCCGATGAAGCTCTACTTCCTTAAGAGCGACGTCGACGAACTTTCGGGCTATCGGACGAAGCTCGACGAGATGACGCTCGAAGGCGACACCGAGTTCGCCTACGCCGCCTACGACAGATACCTGAAGCGACTCGACGAACGTATCGCACACGCCCAATTGCTGATCGATTCGGACTTCGACTTCACACAGGACGACGCGATCGTCATCGACGCCGACGAGCTGCCCTGGGCGACGACCTCGCAGGAGATCAACGACCGCTGGCGGAAGCGCATCAAGTACGACGTGCTGTCGCTGAAGCTCGACGATGCGCCGATCGAAGAGATCCGCGAACGACTTCACAAACGGTATCGCAACGTCGGCCTGACGGCCCGTCAGACGCAGGACGCCGAAAAACTCGAGATGTTCCTGTCGGCGCTCACGCACAGCTTCGACCCGCATTCGAGCTACATGTCGCCGAACACGCTCGAAGACTTCCAGATCAGCATGGAGTTGCGGCTGGAAGGCATCGGAGCCGAACTGCGAAGCGAAGACGGCTACGTGACGGTGAATCGCATCGTCGACGGCGGCGCCGCCCACAAAGACGGTCGCCTGACCGCCGGCGACAAGATCATCGGCGTACGGCAGGGCGACGAATCGGAATTCACCGACGTCGTCGAGATGAAGCTCACGCGGGTCGTCCAGTTGATCCGCGGCAATGCCGGGACCAAGGTGGTCCTGCAGGTCAAGAATGCCGCCGGCGAGATCAAGGACTATGAACTCACCCGCCAGCAGGTCGAGTTGAACGAGTCGGCCGTCCGCGGCGAGATTCTCGACACCGGCAAGCGGATCGGCGATCGCGCCTATCGTGTCGGCGTCATCAACATCCCTTCGTTCTACCGCGATTTCGAGCAGGCCCAGGCCGGCACCGAGGATTTCCGCAGCACGTCCCGAGACGTCCTCAAGGTGCTCAAGCAGTTTCGCGAACAGGGCGGCGTCGATGCGATCGTCGTCGACCTGCGGACGAACGGCGGCGGCGCGCTCGCCGAGGCGATCGAGGTCACGGGTCTGTTCATCGACCAGGGGCCGGTCGTGCAGGTCAAGGAACAGGACGGAGCCGTCAAGAGCCACGACGACGTCGACCCCAACGTCGCCTACACGGGACCGCTCGTCGTCCTCTGTAACCGGCTCTCGGCATCGGCCAGCGAGATCTTCGCCGGCGCCATCAAGGACTACGAACGCGGCATCGTCGTCGGCGACACGACGACCCACGGCAAGGGCACCGTGCAGAACGTGATGCCGGTGCCGCCGCGGCTGCTGTCGTTCCTGTCCGACCAGCGCGGGGCATTGAAACTGACCATCCAGCAATTCTATCGGGTCAACGGCGACAGCACGCAGCACGTCGGCGTGCTGTCCGACGTCGTTCTGCCGTCGATGATCGACCACCTCGATCTCGGCGAGCAGTTCCTCGACAACGCTCTGCCCTTCGGGCAGGTCGACCCGGCCGACTTCGAACCCGTGGGGCTTGTGGGCGACGGCATTCTGTCGACGCTGCGGCAACAATCGGCGGGGCGGGTCGCGAAGAACGAAGAGTTCCAGAAGCTCAACGGTCAGATCGTCAAGTTCCTCGATCGCAAAGAGGACAAGACGATCTCTCTGAACGAAGCCGAGCGACGGGCGGAGCAGGAAGAGGTCAAACAGCAGTCGGAGATCGAGGAGAAGATCGCCGAAGAGGAAGCCGCCGGCCCCGATAAGCCGATCTTCCCGGAGAACTTCTACAACGACGAAGTGCTGCAGATCACCGCCGACTACTTGGAACAGGTCAAAGGCGCCAAGACCGCGGGAACGTAGGAACGTTACGAGACACGACGTACCCAAAGCCCACCGGTTGCAACCGGTGGGCTTTTTTGGTGGCACGCCCTGACGAAGGAAGGGCGTGGCGATGCGCGACGGACCACGCCCTTTCAGGACGTGCCACCCGTCCCTATCATGGCGACATGCCTGCGATCACCGTCCGCGATTTGAGCAAGACCTACCGGGTCTACCGGAAGCAGGAAGGGCTGCTCGCGTCGCTGACGGGGCTGTTCCGGAGGAATCATGCCGAAGTCCGCGCCGTCCGCAGTGTCGGCTTCGACATCGAACAGGGCGAGATGGTCGCCTTTCTCGGCCCGAACGGGGCCGGCAAGACGACGACCCTCAAGCTGCTCTCCGGGCTGATCTATCCGACCGGCGGCACCGCGACCGTTCTCGGCTTCACGCCTTGGAAGCGGGAGAATGCCTATCGTCGGCGCTTCTCGCTCATCATGGGTCAGAAGAACCAGCTCTGGTGGGATTTGCCGGCCCAGGAATCCTTCCGGCTGCACAAGGAAATCTACCGCATCGCCGACGACGACTTCCGCCGTCGGCTCGATGAGCTTATCGATTTGCTCGAGGTTCGCCGTCTGATCGGACAACCGGTCCGCGAATTGTCGCTCGGCGAGCGGATGCGGATGGAATTGATCGCCGCCCTGCTTCACAGTCCGGAAGTTCTGTACCTCGACGAGCCGACGATCGGTCTCGACGTCGTTTCGCAGAGGAAGGTGCAGGAATTTTTGCGATACTACCAGCGGGAACGGCAGATCACCGTCCTGCTGACGAGTCACTACATGAAAGACGTCGAAGCGCTCTGCCGGAGGGCGATCATCATCGACGGCGGCCGCGTGAGGCACGACGGCCCGCTCGCGGAGATCATCGACCGCTTCAGCACGACGAAGATCATCGAGATCCAGTTCGGCGGCGCGATCCCGACCGACCTGACGCGCTACGGCACCGTTCTCGAAAGCACGCCGCCGCGTGTGAAAATCGAAGTCCCCCGGCAGCAGATCCCCGAAGTGCTCGCCGCCCTGCTCTCGCGACACACAGTCGAAGACGTCAGCGTCGAAGATCGACCGCTGGAAGAGGTGATCGCGGAATTGTTCACGACGAAGGATGAGGAACCGGACGAAGAGGCCCGCGAAGCGGCCGAAGCGGTCGCGGAGACCCACTGAAGCCCGCCCCTTGCAAGGGGCGGGCTTTTCAGGCTTTCATGTTATCGACACGACCGCCGATGCTCGCCGCCCTTCGCACCAACTGGTTCATTCTCCGCACCGGGATCGAGGAACGTCTCGTCTACCGGGGTGACTTCGCATTCGCGACGCTGGTGCGGTTCCTGCCGATCGTCACGCAGATTTTTCTGTGGGGGGCGATCTACGGCAGTGCGACCGAATCGACGCTGAACGGTTACACCTATTCGGAGATGGTCTCGTACTATCTGCTGGCGATGGTCGCGCGGGCTTTTTCGAGCATGCCGGGGCTGGCGAGCGGCATTGCTCGCGACGTGCGGGACGGTGCGGTCAAGAAGTACCTCACGCAGCCGATCGACATGCTGGGCTTCCTGTTCTGGCACCGGATCGCGCACAAGATCGTCTACTACGCGATTGCGGTCGGACCGTTCGCCTTCGTGTTCTGGCTGCTGGGCGACTATCTGCCCGGTTGGCCCGACGCGACGACGTTCGCGGCCTTCTGCCTGTCGCTGGTGTTCGCGTTTTTGATCGGGTTTCTGATCGAGTCGCTGATCGGGCTGGTCGCGTTCTGGTTTCTCGAAGTCAGCAGCCTGCTGTTCGTCTACATGATGATCAACTTCTTCCTGTCGGGGCACATGATCCCGCTCGACTGGCTGCCGTCGCCGCTGTCGGAATGGTGCCGCTACCTGCCGTTCAACTATCTCGCCTACTTTCCCGCGGCGGTGCTGCTCGGCAAGATCGAGGGACCGGATCTGCTTCGCGAACTGGTGATCGAGGCGGCCTGGATCGTCGCCCTGCTCGCCGCGAACCGGCTCATGTTCGCCCGCGGCGTGCGTCGTTACGGCGCCTTCGGCGGGTAGGAAGCCGACGGCCCGGGGTGGCTGGGGGCAGGCCGCTTTCAGTGTCGGCAACAAAGTAATCCTCGTCGGCCTGCCCCCAGTCGAATAACGCGCAGCTGGGGGCGACGCGATGACACTGGAGCGAGATCAGCAGTTTCTGCGCGTCGTCCCCAGCCACCCACGGCTCGACGGCGTGAACTTTTCCGTTGTGCCGGTGTCCTGTCGAGGACGGGACTTTCCGCTTGCCGATGATCCTCCTAGAATGGCCGCGCCCCGCACGCCGCCGAGTTGCAGCGCAGTTTGACGCTGCGTTGTTCTTTCCCGCCATGGATTCTCTCTGCAAATCGGAGCCGCCTCGCGGCGCCGCCGGTGACATTCTTGCCGGACGGACTCGCTTTACCGTCGACGCCGGGTTCCCTGCCGCCTTCTGGGTCGCGTATGTCGCCAACGTCGCCGTCGTGACGGCGAACGCGCTGACGTTTCGCTTTGCGGAACTGGTCGGCTATCTGGGCGGTCGCGAAAGCACCGCCGGCGTAATTATCGCCGTCGCCACGGCCGCCGCGCTGTTCTCGCGAGTCTATTTGGGCCAGGCGATCGACCGCTACGGCGTCCGCCGGTTGTGGATCGTCTCGGCGTTGTTCTTCGTCGCCGGCGGCGGACTGCTCACCATTTCCGGCTCGCTCTGGCTGCTGAACGTCGCGCGTTCGCTGTTTGCGATCGGCTTGGCGGGCGTCTTCACCTGCTCGAACGTGCATGTCCAAGGGCTGGTTCCGGCCCATCGTCGGACCGAGGCGATCGGAACGCTCGGTAGCGGCGGTTTTCTGGGCATGTTCCTGGGAACCGCCGTGGGCGATGCGATCTTCCACGCATTCGACGACGGATTGCGGTTCGCCGTGCTGTTCGGAGTCGCGACACTTCTCGGCGTGCTGCACGTCGCGCTGGTCGTGGTCGTGACGCGCCGCGACCGCCACGTTCCTCCTGCGGTGACGCCGGCGGTCCACCGGCTGGTCGTCCATCACTGGCCCGGCAATGTGATGCTGGTCGCGTTCGTCATGGGACTGATGTTCGCCGTGACGACCGTGTTTCTGACGCGTTTCGCGACGCAGCAGGGTCTCTCGGGGCTGGGGCCGTTCTTCGCCTCCTACGCGATCTCGGCGTTCACGTTCCGACTGGTCTCCCGCAGCTGGAGCCGGACCGTCGGACGGCACCGCATGATTCTGTGGGGGCTGTCGGGGCATGTGGCGACGATGCTGATCCTCCCGCTGGTGACGAGCGAGTGGCTGTTCGTCATCCCTGCGATCTTCGGCGGATTCGGGCATGCGTTGCTCTTTCCTGCCGTGATCTCGCTGGGATCAGAAGCCTTTCCACGGGAGTATCGCGGAACCGGAACGACGATCGTCATGGGCTTTATCGACGTGGGGACTTTCGTGTCGGCCCCGCTGCTGGGGGGGATCATCGACGCCTTCGCCGGCAACGGATTCACGCCGATGTTTCTGTTTGCAGGGGCCGCCGCGGTCGTTGTCGCGATCATCTATCAGCGGACCGCCGCCCGAGTGCCGGACTCTGACCTGCTGCCGTTCGTTTCGGCGGTTCAAGAGCCGGCCGGAGCGGCGCCGCTCGCCGCCCGGCATTCGCCGATCGAACCGATCGCCCGCACGACGATCGAATCTGGGTCGTCGCGCGAAGATTCGATCGTGAGGCCTGCGGTTTCGGCCCCGGCCCGTCAGAGCGCCGCGATGGTCCCGGCCACGCGCTGTCGGTGACGAAGGGGTGGCTGGGGACGGGCCGCATTCAGCAATGGGTGCGGCAAAACCATCGCTATTGTTACGCCGACTGTTGCGTTCAGACTGTCGATACGTCGGGATAGTGAGGCAGCACTACGCTTCATCGTTATCAAGGCATCGTCCGTGTCTGAAGCCCAGAATGTCTCCGAGGACGATCTTCGCGCCGCCGAACGGGCGGCGTCCGCGTACCGGTCGCTGCGCGACGAGCTTGGCAAGGTGATCGTCGGCCAGGCCGCCGTGCTCGACGAACTTCTGTTCGCGCTGTTCGCCGGTGGTCACTGCCTGCTGCTGGGCGTTCCCGGGCTAGCGAAGACGCTGATGGTCCGGGCGCTGGCCGATGCGCTTGATCTGTCGTTCAACCGGGTCCAGTTCACCCCCGACCTGATGCCCGCGGACATCACGGGAACGGAGGTGCTGTCGGAGGACAAGGCGACGGGCGCTCGGGAGTTCCGCTTCGTGCCCGGCCCTGTCTTCGCCAACGTGGTTCTCGCCGATGAAATCAATCGCACGCCCCCGAAAACCCAGGCGGCGCTGCTCGAGGCGATGCAGGAGCGACAAGTCACCGCGGGCGGACGACGGCACCCGTTGCCGGCCCCGTTCTTCGTGTTGGCGACCCAGAATCCGATTGAGCAAGAAGGCACGTATCCTCTGCCCGAAGCGCAGCTCGATCGCTTCATGCTTGAAGTGAAGGTCGACTATCCGAGCGAAGCGGAGGAGTTCGAGATCGTCCGGCGAACGACCGCCGGCAGCGAGGCGACGATTGCCACGGTCTTGACGAAACCGGAGATCGAAGCCGCCCAGCGTGCGGTGCGGTCGATCCCGATCGCCGACCACGTCGTCCGCTACGCGATGCAGTTCGCCCGCCTGACGCGGCGCGATGACCCGGCCGCTCCCGACTTCGTCCGCAAGTATGTGAACTGGGGAGCCGGACCGCGCGCGAGCCAGTTTCTCGTGCTCGCCGCGAAATCGCGGGCGATGCTGCTGGGCCGGCTGCACGTCTCGGAAGACGACGTTCGCGCCGTCTCAAAGCCGGTGCTCAGGCATCGCATCGTGACGAACTTCGACGCCGAAGCCGACGGCCTCACCCCGGACGTGTTGATCGATCGTCTTGCCGACGCGATTCCCGTCGGACCA
>JBAQZJ010000242.1:0-11765 GCA_049790855.1 Planctomycetaceae bacterium
GCCGTCCGCCCAGGCTGTCGAGTCAGCCTGTCGCCGGACGGCGGCGACGATCTTCCGATGCAGGTTTCGCGGTTCGTCGAAGAGGTCGCCGACGACTCTGAGGTCTTGCGTGTCTCGCCAGCACCGCCCGTTTGCCGCTTCACTTCCGCACATCGCCAACGCGGCGGCCGTCATCGTGATCGGCTTCGGGATGTTGGCGCTGGCGGGCTGGCAGTTTCGCATTCCGGCATTGACGACGCTGCTGCATCCCGGCGGCGTCGCGATGAATCCGGCGACGGCGGCGGGACTGATTCTGACGGCCGTCGCGCTGCGACTGCTCGCGCCGAATCCGCCGCGCGGTCCGCGACGCCGTCTCGCCGAAGCGGCGGCCTGGGCTGCGGTGCTGATCGCCGTTCTCAAGCTGGCCGGTTACGGATTCGAATGGCCGGTCGGAATCGACCAGTCGCTCTACCGGGGCCGGCTGGGCGCCAACCGCATGGCGCCGAACACGGCCGTCTGCCTGTTGACGACGGGCATGTCGCTGGCGCTGCTCGACGTGCGGGCGTGGCGCCGCATCTGGCCGAGCCAGTACTTCATGCTCGTGACCGGAGGCCTCGCGCTGCTGTCGCTGGTCGGCTATCTCTACGGCGTCGCGCTGCTCTACAAGTTGACGACCTTCATCGCGATGGCGCCGCACACGGCCCTCGCGTTCGGCCTGCTGTGTCTCGGCGTGCTTTCGGCGCGCCCCGATCGCGAGCCGGCGTGGACGCTCGCCAGCGAATCGGTGGGCGGCCTGATGGCCCGTCGGCTGCTTCCGCCGGCGATCTTGATTCCGATCATGCTGGGCTGGCTGCCTCTGCAAGGCGAGCGGTCGGGGCTGTTCAGCCTGTCATTCGGATTCTCGCTGTACGCGTTGGCGACGGTCGTGCTGCTCGTCTCCCTTATCTGGTGGAATGCGAAGGATCTGCTGCGGCTCGACCGGGCGCATCATGACGCCCTCGAGCAACTCGCCGAGCAGAACGAACGGCTCGCCGAGGCCGTGGAGGCGGAATCGAAAGCGAGGAAAGAGTCGCAACACAGCGCCGCCGCGCTCAAACACGAACAGCGTCTGCTCTACACGCTGATGGACAACCTGCCGGATGCGATCTACTTCAAAGACGCCGAGAGCCGGTTTCTGCGAATCAGCAGCGCGCTGACCCGGACGTTCGGGCTGGACGACCCCACCGCCGTCGTCGGCATGTCCGATGCCGACTTCTTCGCCGAAGAGCATGCGCGACAGGCGCGCGACGATGAAGCCCGGATCATGCAGACCGGCGAGCCGTTGCTGGGCGTCGAAGAGAAGGAGACCTGGCCCGACGGCCGCCAGACCTGGGTCATCACCAGCAAGTTGCCGCTGCGGAACGTCGCAGGGCAAATCGTGGGCACCTTCGGCATCTCGCGCGACATCACCCGTCTCAAGCGGTTCGAGGAGGAATTGCGACAGGCGAAAGAGGTCGCCGAAGCGGCGAGCCGGTCGAAGTCGGCCTTCCTCGCCAACATGAGCCACGAGATCCGCACCCCGATGAACGCTGTGCTCGGCCTGACCGAACTGGTCCTCGACACCGAACTGGCCGACACCCAGCGCGAGTACCTGCAGATGGTGCATACCTCGGGCGAGGCGCTGCTGGCGCTGCTCGACGACATCCTCGACTTCTCGAAGATCGAGGCCGGCAAGATCGACCTGGAATGCGTGCCGTTCTCGCTGCGCGAGAGCCTCGGCGACACGGTGAAGTCGCTCGGGCTTCGAGCCGACCGCAAGGGGCTCGAGCTCATCTTTCACGTCGCCCCCGCCGTGCCCGATCACCTCGTCGGCGACCCCGGTCGATTGCGGCAGGTCGTCGTCAACCTGCTCGGCAACGCCATCAAGTTCACCGAGCGGGGTGAAGTCGTGCTGGACGTCGCCGTCGACGAAGAACCGTCGATCGGCCTGCCCGACCATAACGGCCGCGCCACGGAGGCGATGCCGACCGCCTCCGGGCATCCCGACGCCGACTCCGCCGCGCCACAGGTTCCGTCCGCCCCGGCGGCCAGGGTGATCGCGCTGCGGTTTTCGGTGACAGACACCGGCATCGGCATCCCGCTCGAAAAGCAGTCGGCGGTGTTCGAGGCCTTCGAGCAGGCCGATTCGTCGACGACGCGGCGTTACGGCGGCACCGGGCTGGGGCTGGCGATCTCCACGAAGCTCGTCGGCCTGATGGGCGGAAGGATTCACCTCGAAAGCCAGGTCGGCCACGGCAGCACCTTTCACTTCAATGCGACGTTCCGCATCGCCCCCCAAGGGCCGGTCTGGGTGCCGCTGGCGTCGTTCGAAGGATTGCGAGTGCTGATCGTCGACGACAACGCGACGAATCGGCTCATTCTCGACGAAACGCTTCGCAACTGGCGCATGCGGCCGGACAAGGCGGCGGGCGTGTCGGAAGCGATCGCAAAACTGCGCGAGGCGGCGACGGCGTCCGATCCTTACCGCATCGTTCTGACCGACGCCAACATGCCCGGCCAGGACGGGTTCGCGCTCGCGGAGCAAGTTCGTGACGACCTGCATCTCGACAGCCCCGTCGTCATGATGCTGACGTCGGGCGCCCGGCCGGGCGACTTCGACCGCTGTCAGGAACGCGATATCAACGGATACCTCATTAAACCGGTCAAGCAGTCGGAACTGCTCCGCGCAATCTCGGCGGCGCTGGGCCGCCCCGCTCCCGCGGAAGCCACGCCGCAAGCCGAAGCGCCGCTCGTGGCGACGACCGGGGCCGGCCTGCGGATCCTGCTCGCCGAAGACAGCCCCGTCAATCAGAGGCTGGCTCTCGGTTTGCTGAAGAAATGGGGGCATGTCGTCACCGTCGCCAACAACGGTCGCGAGGCGCTCGAACGACTCGCCGAACAGACGTTCGACGTCGTTCTGATGGATGTGCAGATGCCGGAAATGGACGGACTGGAAGCGACCGCCGCGCTTCGCGATCGCGAACGCACCTCGGGCGGTCACGTTCCCGTCATCGCGATGACCGCCCACGCCATGCAAGGCGACCGCGAACGCTGCCTGGCCTCGGGAATGGACGGCTACGTCGCCAAGCCGATACGCCGCGAAGAATTACAGGCCGCCCTGCAGCAAGTGCCGGCAACGCCGGCAGACGAAACGCCGGCAGACGAAACGCCGTCCCCGGCGTCGGAACGGTGACGCGTCGCGCGTGTCGCACCGTATGTCGGGAACACCCTCCGCGGCGTTCCGCACGATTTCCGTGAGCATCCGGGAGGACTCCGACTCTACGACCGGCCGGGAATCGTTCGGTCGCGCCATCGCAGGACCGGGTATTCGATCGCTCGATAGGCTGCCACGCCTCCGACGACCGACACGGCGACGAAGCAGATCGCGTAGGCGATCGCCCCGAACGAGTGCGCGCCGACGAAAGCGTTGAGCGGGTCGCAGAGTTTCTGCGCATAGGGAAGGTGCCACAGGTAGATGCTGTAGCTGTAGGCGCCGATCGCCGCCGCCCAACGGAGCGGAACATTGTCGCTGGCGCGGTCATTGGCGGCGGCGTCGGTGCCGCGCAGCCAGGCCCACAAGACGAGAACGCACGCCGCCGCCGACTGGAGCGTGTAGCCCCACGTATGGCCGAAATGAGATTCGCGCGGAACGAACAGCGGGATCGCCAGAACTCCCGCCGCGCCGACCAGCAACAGCAGCGGCGTCGCGGATCGCAACCGCTCGACGGTGCGGCGTCGGTAGGCGACGACCGCCGCCAGCAGCACGCCGGCCATGAGCGAGTCCATCCGCACGTGAGTCGGCGTGTAAAGCGCAAACTTGTCGAACCCCGCCGACGCATCGCTGACCACGATGCGTGCCGCGAGGCAGCCGACGAAGAACAGCGATGCGAAGATCGTGATCGTCCGCAGCGCATGCCGCTGCCAGAACGTCGTCGCGGCGAGGCCGGCCAGACAGAAGGGAAGCAGCAGATAGAAGTGTTCCTCGACGGCGAGACTCCACAAATGGGTCGCGTTCAACGCCGTTTCGGCCGGGTCCAGCCGCCAGTAGTTCTGCAGGTGCAGGAACGCCGGCCAGAAGGCCGCGACGCGATCGAAGCCGGTCGCGAAGTCGCCCTTGCGCGCCGCGGCGAGGAACGCGATCGAGACCGTCACCGCGAGATAAGCGGCGTAAGACGGCCAGATTTTCAGTCCGCGTCGCATGAGGAACCGCTTCACGTCGAGCGACCGGTGCCGACGAAGCTCCGCAAATAGCAACGATCCGATCAGAAAGCCGCTGAGCGTGAAGAACAGGTCGACGCCGACCCAGCCGACGTGTCGCCAAGTCGCGAAGAACCCGCCGCCCCAAGTATCGGGGTGGATTTCAAAATGGCCGTGGCGTCCCAGCACGAGCAGGATCGCGACGAACCGCAGAACATCCAGATGGACCAGACGCTGACGTCTGGTCGGTATGGAGGGCCGCGACTCGGTGGCCGGCGACTCGACTCCCACTGCCTTGCGACGTTCGATCACAGCAGGCATCGGCGGAATCCCTTCACGCTCGAGACGGCGGTGAGGGTAACAACCGATGTCCGTAAGAAAAACCGACTGCAACGCGCACGCGAGTCGACTCGATCCGAATGACCAGTCGCCACGCGAACAACAGTTGTCGAGCGAACAGAGAGGAGATGTTCAGAAGCAGAAGGCTCCGTCAGGCAGGACAGGACACCCTGCCCGACGGCCGCAGACGATGCCAGAACGCGCGGCGTCGTCAGTTTCAGACGACCGACGCCCGCCGCGATGAACCCCCGGCGTGCAATCGCCGCGTCCGCAGCGCTGCCGCCAGGCGTCGTTTCATTTCGCCCAGCGAAATGCACCGCAGGTCCGCACCGCCGGCCATCAGTTCGTCGACCAACGTGTCGACGATCGACTTTCCATCGGCGGGTGCAGAGATGGGGGAAGTCACTGCCGGGCGGAACATCGGTCGTGTTCTTCCGAAAAACGAACGTCGCGAAAAGCCGCGTCGAACGAGACGCGACACGACGACTGTACAAGTGAGACGAAGCCCGGCTGGCTCAGGTTCACTACGAAATCTGGAATTCTCAAACCTGCCGTGACCGAAAAAGGACAATTGCCTCGAAACATTCGGCTTGTGCGCGTATCGGCCGCTTACGAACTTTGTGAGCGGTCTCCTCCGTTCGATGCCGCGGCAGGCGGTTCGGTTCCCGGGGTCAGGGACTTCTCCGCCCCGCATTTCTCGCAGGCCGGCAGCAGAGAATGTCGGGTCGCGTGGCAGACGCCGCATTCCTCGAACAAGTCCGTCCCGCATGAGGGGCAGGTGTAAGGTTCGTCGGTGACGGGCTGTCCTGTCGTCACCGGGTACTTTTTGAGGCTCCGCGTCGTCCACAAGGCATACCGCAGGGGACCGCGTCGAATCGGGTATTCGCAGACGGGACAGGCGAACCGCTCGTAGGCTTCGCGGTATTGCTTGAGCAACTGATCCCGCTTGGGGTAAGCGACGGAGCGCAGCAGATGCACGAGAATCCGGGCCACGACGGCCAAAGAGACGAGAATCAACACGTATTTGAAATAACGGGACGGAAAATACTCGTGCATGACGAGACCGACCTGCACGAGAACCGCCAGCCCGAACGCATGCACAAGCGGAGCGTAAATCCCTCGCCGTCCTTTGAGAAACAGCACCACCGCCAGGACCACCAGGGGCAAGAGGGCCGCGAGCTTCACTGCGGCGACTTTCAGATCGTGCCGCTCGTGCAGTCGCTCGTAGGCGCGATCGACCGGATTCCGCGCTTCGATGATTCGCGTCTCCAATGCCTGTCGCTCGTCCCGCAGCTCGCGAAGCCGGGCGGACAGCCGGGCGACTTCCTCGTTGAGATCCTGATATTGCCGCTGATTCGCCAGGAACAACTGTTCGGCTTCCGCGAGCGCCTGCCGTTCCTGATCGGTGAGGTCCGCCCCTTGCTCCAGGTTCAGCCGCTGAAACTCGATGAGCTGATTCATCGTCTGCTGAGAGGCGGCGGTGCTCTCCCGCAGGATCTGCTGGCGCTCTTTCTGGTCGGCGATCCGGCGTTCGGTTTCGGCGGCTTCCGCGTCGAGAGTCTCCGCCTGCTCCATAAGTTCCGGGTCGAGCATCTGCCGCTCGAGGGCGACGTAGTCCGGCCCCGGCCAGCTTCCGATGTCCTTGAGGACGAACCCGATCAGCCAATAGACGAGCAGGCCGAACAAGGCCGCGAAAAACAAGATCAGCAGCCGCTGAGTCCAGGGGCCTTTGACCGCTTTCGGTTCATCCATCGAGAAATGCTCCATGAGCAGAACCACCGCGTGGGAAGTCGTTCCTTCCTCTCTCAGAGCCTCGACCGACCACGACAGTGCGCGGCGTGCCCCAAGCTTCGACCAAACCACCCCGCGGCTTCGATCCTCCACCACGGATGGGCAAAAACACGCAAATCACTATCGGAGCTTCACCTATCTTGTAATATCTGTTCACTTCTGAATTTTTGTGTGAGCCTCCGGTCGGCCATGTCGTTACGTTATCCGGAGACCGCACTTCGAAGGGCCACCCATGCAAAAAGCCGCCTTGTTGTTGATTCCCTGCCTCCTGCCGTCGTGTATTCCGGTTTCCGGCGACAACGCCCCGCCGAAGTCCGTCTCCGCAGCGACGGCACCGAAGATTCGCGGCATGGACATCAATGCGATTTTGCAGTTTTTCCCCGGCTTCGCTCTGGTCAAGACCGAGACCGAAGCCGCCGACCAGTACGTCGGAACGCTGGACCTGAACGAGTCGTCGGTGACGGTCGACGTCGCGTGCTACGCTCCCGATGCCATCGCCAGCGTCGCCGTGACGGTCCATCGGCCGGGACACGCCAGCGGTCCGACGCTCGACCGGTTGATGGTCGAATATTTGCCGAAGTTGCTCAGCGTGCCGTTCGAGGGAGCCGACTCACAGACGGCCCGGACGTGGCTCACCGTGGCGATGGGGGACATGTCGGCGAGTGGGACCGACGATGTCGTAATCGGGGGCGTGAAATACTCGCTCAACAAGATCCGCAGCAAAGCCACGCTCCGTATGACGCCGCACATCGGGCCGGTTCCGCAACAAAGCCTTCCTCCGGTGATCGTCGAGCAGAAGCCGCCGCAGCCGTCCGGGCCGCCGATGGCGGCGTTCGGAGGCGTGAACCTGCCGGCCCGGCCCGTCGCCCCGATCGCCCCGCCGGTTTCCAAGCCGGTCGCTTCGGCCAGGGCGGCGGAACCCGAAGCCGTGGAACGCGAGCAGCCGCCGCCGCCGAAGTATTCTCCGAAGGAGCTTCGCGACTTGCGCGACCGGCTGGAAACGCACCTCGCTTCCCCCAAGCCACTCGAGACCCTCGAGTCCATCGCGAGTTTCCGCCGCGAACTGGACGCGATCGCCAAGAAATACCCGGACACCGAAACCGGGGAGCGCGCCAAGGTCGAATCCGAAGCGCTGGGAACGCTCTACATGATCCGGCACTATCGCGGGCAGGTCGACCAGACGGTGAAGCTGCGGAATCTCGCCGAGACCTACCCGGACACGCGCGCCGCCGCGGAAGTCCGCGCCGCGCAGGACGTCGACGCCGTCAGCCCGTAGTCCGCAAACGCCGACCGGACCCCGCAAGAACCGCCAACCCGCGCCTGCCGGCCGAGAGCCGCCCAGATCGTCGGCAGGCGATCCTCCTCGACACCGACATGCCGATCCGGCCCTTCAAACGGCGGAAGTCGGGGCGGTAGGACTTCACGACGCCTTGGAAGACGTAGCGGACGGAGAAGCCGAGGTGGTCGTTCTTGACCCACGCGGCGACGTGCTCGCTCTTGTCGAGCCGGTACGCCTCGGAGGCCTCCCAAGTGCTGTCGTAGACGGCGACGTTGACGTGCGACCGCCGCGTGTGCTCTTTCGGCCGGCCGGTGAACCACGGCGGCTCGTCGACCGGGTCATGAGGGACCGGGGCATGAGGGACGGTCCGGTCTGGTGGAGGGCTTCCGCCCGGTAAGCGACGTCTCGAGCGGCCGGTACGATTCGGAGAAGCAGGCGGTCGCGCGTCGGCCGTCGTGTTCCCGTCGCCGCATCCCGTCGTGAAGGCCTCGCATCATGCTTCGCATTCTCGCATCCGCTTCGGTGCTTGTCTGGCTTGTCCTTCCCGGCTTCGCCGAGGAGCCTGACGTCGTTCGCGACGAGCGGGAAGCACTGCGCGGCTACTGGGCTCCGCAGCGATACGAACAGGGGCTGACGCTGACCGAGGACACCGGCTTCGGCCATTTCACCGCCGAGATCGACGACGAGGTCTGGGTGAATCGCTACGGCCTCGGCCGGTTGTGGGCCTGGCGGTATTCGATCGATCCGACCGCCGAACCGAAACGGATCGACTTCGAGGGGCGGCGGGAAGTCGGACCCGACGCGACGATCGAGCGGTACGTCCGACTCGGCATCTACAAGATCGAAGGCGACGTGCTGACGCTGTGCTTCAGCGCGGTCGAGCCTGTCGAACCCGAGCACCGCCCCAGCGACTTTTCCGCTCGGCCAGGCTCCGGCCGCATCATGACCGTCTTCAAAAGATCGACGCCGCCGGCCGACGAGGCACGGGCGGCAAACGCGGCGGCTTGGGAACGGCAGAGCCTGCAAGGGCCGGGATTGAAGGCCCGGCCGACTCCTGCCGCGCCGATCGAACAGCACCCGCGGGCGACCGCTTCCGCCCCTGCTCCGGTCGTCGCCGGCCCGGTCATTCCGGCCCCGCGTGATTCATGCCTCGTCACGCCGTACCCGCCGATCGAAGCACGACGTTCCCTTCCGACCGTGGGTCCGTTTGAATGAGGCAGCCGTTCTTCGCTTGCCGGCGAACCCTGTGAAGCACATGTTCGCAACTGCCCTTGCGACGACCCTGCCGGCTCCCTACGATCCTAGGTGAGGGAACTTGGCCTGTGATCGCGCTTCGCTTACTTCTGAACCTGACGCTCGTCGTCACTCTGGCGGTGGTCTGCCCGATCCGCTGTCAAGCGGAGAGTGTGCGCGTCGTCACCGGCGGAGCCGCGGTCGAGACGGACGGCTGCCCATGCTGCCCGGGTGAGGCGACCGAAACGCCGGAGGCTCCCGCGCCGGACGAATGCTCGGACTGCGTTTGCGACGGGGCGGTGGATGGGCCGAAGGTTGCGGCGCTCGAACTCCCGCCGGCGATTCCGGGAGACCTTCCCGCGGCGACCGACGACCTCGCTCGTCTGACCGCCTGCTCTCTTGAGACACTCGACGAGCGGCCCGATGCGCCCGACGGGGCGACGTTGCGGCTGCTGCTCGCGTCGCTCGTCATCTAGCGACTTCCGCTTGCCCGCTGGCTGCTGCGCCGCTCTCGGCGCGCCCGGTTCGCGGCACTCATGCGACCGGCCACGCGGCGCGTGGCTTGACGTTGAACTTTCCGGCTCGCACGTCGCGCGCCGGCCCTCTGCCCCGTTACGAAAGGATTCGACCGATGCGGAACCTGTTACTCGGTGTCGTCGCCCTGTGCGGCTTGGCTGTCGTCGCGACGGTCACGGCCGCGGACCCGCCGGCCAAGTCGAAGATCGAGACAGTCATCACCGTCGGCGAAATGTGCGGCGGCTGCGCGAAGAAGATCGAAAAGAAGCTCAAGCCGATGGAGGGCGTCGCCGGCGTCCGCTTCGACCTCAAGGCGAAGACCGTGACGGTGGCCCCGAAGGCGAAAGCGACTCTCTCGCCGAAGGCGCTTTGGGTCGCAATGGAAGAGATCGGCAAGACGCCGAAGAAGCTCGTCGGCCCGGCCGGGACGTTCACCGAAAAGCCGAAGTCCTGACACCGAGAGGAGCCTGTTCATGGTTCGCCTCCTGCCGTGGGAGTACGGCGTCCGCAACCTGTTCCGCCGCCCCTTGCGGACGGGCCTGACGTTCCTCGGGCTGACGATCGTCGTCCTGCTCGTGGTCGCCGTCGTCGGGTTCGTCCGTGGGCTGGAACGCTCGCTCGCCGTCAGCGGCGACGAGCGGGTGGCGATCGTCTATGCCCGCGGCATGGGGGAGAACCTCGAATACTCGTCGGTCCCGATGCGGACCGCCGACCTCGTTTCGGCCGGCGTCGGCGGGGTCATGACCCGTTACGGTCAGAAGTACGCCTCGCCGGAACTCTACCTCGGGACGCGGATCAGACTCGGCGGCGACGGCCGAGCGGGCATCGTTCGCGGCGCCACGCCGGCGGCGCTGCTGGTCCACAACCGGGTCGAACTGCTCGACGGGCATTGGCCGGAGCCGGGCGAGGTGCTCGTCGGTCGGCTCGCTGCGGCGAAGCTCGGTATGACCTCCGAGGCGCTTTCGACAGGCCGGGCGCTCACAATGGAAGGCCGAGAGTGGAAGGTGAGCGGCACATTCGCCGCGGCCGGCGCATCGTTCGAGTCGGAACTCTGGTGCCGGCTCGACGACTTGCAATCCGCACTCAAGCGGCAAGACCTCACACTGGTCGCGTTGACGCTGGCTCCGGACGCGAGCTATTCCGACGTGGAACTCTTCTGCGCCGAGCGGCTCGACCTCGAACTTCAAGCGACCCGCGAGACGGACTATTTCGATTCGCTCCGGAGGGGGTACGCGCCGGTGCGGTGGATGGCGTGGCTCGTCGTATGGCTCGTCGCCGGGGCCGGGACGCTTGCCGGGCTGAACACGATGTACGGCAGCGTCGTCGGCCGCGTGAGGGAACTGGCGACCTTGCAGACGCTCGGCTTCCTTCGGCGGGCGATCGCGCTGAGCCTGCTCCAGGAGGGGCTGTTGCTCTCGTCGGCCGCCTCGCTGACGGCGGCCGCGGTCGCGGTGCTGCTGTTCCGCGGAGTGACGGTGCGGTTCACGATGTCGGCGATCGAACTGCTGGTGGACGGGCCGACGCTCTTGATCGGCTGTGGGATCGGGCTGCTGCTCGGCGTCGTCGGAGCGATCCCGCCGGCAGTCCGGGCGTTGCGGATGCCGATCGTGGAAGGATTGAAAGCGGTCTGACGGCGAATGCCGTCGGGAGACACAACGAACCTCGCCGTCGCGATGGACGCGACGGCACGTCACCGGACGATCCGGTCAGGGAGAGTGAAATGAAGCGGATTTCGGCTCTGGCGTTCTCGGGACTTGCGGCGGGGCTGCTCGCCGGTTGCGGAAGCGGTGACACGGCGTCGCCGACGGTGGCCTCGGTCGCTCCCGTCGGGAAGGCGTACCTGTTGGCGAGCGAGCCAGCCGGCGGCAAAGACGTCGTCGCCGCCCGAGAGACGGCGAAGGACGGCGAGGAAGTCACGGTCGTCGGGCGAATCGGCGGCGACACGACGCCCTGGGTCGAAGGTTTGGCGGCGTTCAAGATCGTCGATCCGGCGGCGAAGGCGTGCAGCGACATCCCCGGCGACGGCTGCCCAACGCCTTGGGACTACTGCTGCGAAGAAGGACTCGGCGAGAAGACGGCGCTTGTGAAGGTGGTCGGCGCGGACGGCAAGCCGGTCGGGACCGACGCCCGGCAACTGCTCGGGGTGAAGGAACTCCAAACCGTCGTCGTCACTGGCAAGGCCAAGCGGGACGATGCCGGAAACCTGACGATCCTCGCCGAGAAGGTCTATGTCCGGCCGGGCGGAGACAAGCCGGCGGCCGGCGAAGGACACGACCACGAACACGACCATGAAGGGCATGGCCACGGGCACGACCATGAAGGGCATGGCCACGAGCACGAGCACGCCGACGCTCCCGAGAAGGCATAACGCCGGATGACGACGCTTGCTGTGGCGTGGTCTGCCCACCACGCC
>JBAQZJ010000243.1:0-1521 GCA_049790855.1 Planctomycetaceae bacterium
GCCAGGCAGCTTGGCGACGAGTACACCAGCACCGAACACCTGCTCCTGGCCCTGGCCTCGGAATCTGGCCGCGCCTCGTCTGCGGCCGTCCTCAAACAGCTCGGTGTGACATCTGATGCCGTTCTCCAGGCCCTCACGACCGTCCGCGGCTCACAACGGGTGACGGACCAGAACCCCGAGGGCAAGTACCAGGCCCTCGAACGCTACGGCCGCGACCTGACGGCCGTCGCACGCAAGGGCATCCTCGATCCCGTCATCGGCCGCGATGACGAGATCCGCCGGGTGATCCAGGTTCTCGCGCGCCGGACGAAGAACAATCCGGTGCTCATCGGCGAGCCAGGCGTCGGCAAGACGGCCATCGTCGAGGGTCTGGCACAGCGCATCGTGCGCGGTGACGTACCCGACGGCCTGCGCGACAAGAAGATCATTGCGCTCGACATGGGCGCGCTCGTGGCGGGCGCGAAGTATCGCGGTGAGTTCGAGGAGCGGCTGAAGGCGGTCCTGAAGGAAGTGGCAGATGCCCAGGGACGCATCGTGCTGTTCATCGACGAGCTCCACACGGTCGTGGGTGCGGGTGCGGCCGAGGGATCGGTGGATGCCTCGAATCTGCTCAAGCCCATGCTGGCCCGGGGCGAGCTCCATACCATCGGTGCGACGACGCTCGACGAGTACCGGAAGTACATCGAGAAAGACGCTGCGCTCGAACGACGCTTCCAGCCCGTGATGGTCGGCGAGCCGACCGTCGAGGACACGATCTCGATTCTCCGCGGGCTGCGCGAGCGCTACGAGATCCATCACGGCGTGCAGATCAAGGACGCGGCCCTTGTCGCGGCTGCCGTCCTCTCGAGCCGCTACATCGCCGATCGCTTCCTGCCCGACAAGGCGATCGATCTTGTCGACGAGGCCGCCTCTCGCCTGCGCACCGAGATCGACTCGATGCCGGCCGAACTCGACGAGGTCAGCCGCCGCGTCACCCAGCTCGAGATCGAACGGGAGGCGCTGCGGAAGGAGTCCGACCCGGCATCCCGTGAGCGGCTCGAGAAGCTCGAGCGCGAGCTGGCGGACCTCAAGGAAACGAGTACGCGCCTGACGGCGCAGTGGCAGCAGGAGAAGGCGTCGCTTCAGGGAATCCGCGATCAGAAGGAGGAACTCGAGCGGCTCCGGCTCGAGGCCGATACCGCTGAGCGCGGTGGGGATTATGCGAAGGCGTCCGAGCTGCGCTACGGCCGCATTCCCGAACTGGAACGCCAGGTCGGGGCGCACGACGCGCCGGCCGATGACAGCGAGCGTCCGCGCCTGCTCAAGGAGCAGGTCGACGAGGACGACATCGCCGAGGTGGTGGCGCGCTGGACGCACATTCCCGTGAGTCGGCTCCTCGAAGGCGAGGTGCAGAAGCTCGTCCACATGGAAGAACGGCTGCACCAGCGCGTTGTCGGCCAGGACGAGGCCGTCGCGGCCGTGGCGAACGCCATCCGCCGGGCCCGCGCGGGCCTCCAGGATCCGAATCGGCCACTCGGCAGC
>JBAQZJ010000244.1:0-5467 GCA_049790855.1 Planctomycetaceae bacterium
CCCAGAGGAGAGGGGAGACACGAAAAGTAAGTGCCATTGACCGTCAGGGAGCGTTTATCGACGTGGGCGCGTCGATAAACGCTCCCTGACGGTGGCGGCTCTGAAGACGGCCGGCAAATGACCCGAACCGAACCGAATGAAGCAAGAGCGTCAGTCCTCCGAGATCGTTCGCTGAAGATGGATGCACGCCTCGGGGGCTGACGCCCCCCGCTCGCCTATAATCCTCTCATGCTCAAGCTACCGCTGTCCCGGCGATACCTTGTGCGGTTTCATCCCAAGCGGGTGCCGCACATCTATACCGACGTGCTGATTCTCGGCGGGGGGATCGCCGGGATTCGGGCGGCGCTGGAGGTCGATCCGGCGCTCGAAACCGTCGTCGTCACCAAAGACAAACTCGCCGAGTCGAACAGCGCCTATGCCCAGGGCGGCATCGCGGGCGTGCTCGATCCGCTCGACGACATTGCCCATCACGCCGCCGACACCATCGCCGCCGGCAAAGGATTGTGCGACGCCGACGTCGTCGAAATGGTCGTTCGCGAAGCCCCGGAGCGCATTCGCGAGCTGATGGCGTACGGCGCCCACTTCGACGAGGTCGACGGCGAGATCGCTCTCACTCGCGAAGGCGGCCACAGCCATCGCCGCATCGTCCACGCCCTCGGCGACGCGACCGGTGCGGAAGTGATGCGGGCGCTGCGCGAGCGCGTTATGTCGCGGCCCACCGTGCAGACGTGGGAGCAGACGTTTCTGATCGACCTGCTGACGGGTGGCGCCGGCTGTGTCGGGGCGATCGTCTGGAATCCGCAGCACGGCAAGACGTTCGTCTGGGCCAAAGCGACGATCCTCTGCACCGGGGGGGCAGGGCAGATCTACCGCGAGACGACCAACCCGCCGATCGCCACCGGCGACGGCCACGCCGCGGCCTTCCGCGCCGGGGCCGAACTGCGCGACATGGAGTTCATGCAGTTCCACCCGACGGTGCTGTACATCGCCGGCAGCGGACGGCATTTAATCAGCGAGGCGGTTCGCGGCGAGGGCGGCATCTTGCGGAACAGTCGCGGCGAGCGGTTCATGGAACGCTACAGCCCGCAACTGGAACTGGCCCCCCGCGACGAGGTCAGCCGGGCGATCACCGCCGAGATGGAACGTACCGGCCAACCGTGCGTCTATCTCGACCTGTCGCACCTGCCGACGTCGCTCGTGCGCGAGCGATTCCCGAACATCGGCCAGGTGTGTGCGAGGTTCGGCCTCGACATCACCAAAGACCTGATTCCCGTCCGTCCCGGTGCGCACTACATGGTCGGAGGCGTGACCGTCGATACGAATGGCGCGACGACGCTGCCGCGATTGTGGGCAGCGGGCGAGTCGACCAGTTCAGGACTCCACGGCGCCAATCGACTCGCGTCGAACAGCCTGCTTGAAGGACTCGTGTACGGCCTGCGCTGCGGCCGGGCGGCGTCGGAGACCGCGTTCGGCCTGCCCGACGATTTCTGCTCGCGACCGATCTCCGCCGAGTGGCCCGAGGCCGCTCCGCCCAAAGAGGAAATCGACCTCGACGACGTGCGGAACAGCTTGCGGGCGCTGATGACCCGCCAGGTCGGCATCTGCCGCGACGCGCAGGGCATCGGCGTCGCCGCCGAGCAGGTCGCGTTCTGGAACCGCTACGTCGCCGCCCGCGAGTTCAATGCGCCCCGCGGCTGGGAGCTGCAGAACCTGCTGCTCGTCGCCCGGTTGATGATCGCCGCCGCCGAACAGCGACGCGAAAGCCGCGGCGTCCACTACCGCACCGACTTCCCGGACCCCGACCCCGGCCAAGCGGACCACATCGCGATCCGTGCCTCGTAGTCGCAGGCCTGGCGAGCGGCAGGCGTCAGCCTGCCGGTGCGTGACAGGTCTCGGCACCCCCGCCCCCGCACAGATTTGCAACGGCCCCTCGTCCCGACCACCCTCTTGAGTTCACGTCCCTCTTTAACGAGTTAACGAGGCTTCCATGAACCGCCGCACGTTTCTCGGATCGACCTTCGCCGCCGCTCTGGCTTCCGCGCTGTCCGCGGCCGCCGCACCAGGCCGCAAGCCGCGGATTCTGCTGCGCAATGCGTGGCAGAGCATGAACATCGGCGACGTCGCCCACTGGGTGGGGCTGTTCGAGCTGATGAAGCGGCACGAGATCGACGCCGACGTGTGCTTCTGGGCGAGCAATCTCGAAAACGGGGCCGATGCGCTTCTGGCGAAGTATTTTCCCCACGTCAAGGTGCTCAACGGGTCGAAGCAGATCGACGCCGCATTCGATGACTGCGACTTCCTGCTGCACGGGTCGAGTTCGGGCTTCGCCGCGTGGAAGCACGCAGCCCAGTGGCACGACAAGACCGGCAAGCCGTTCGGCGTGTTCGGCATTTCGATCACCTCGACCGAGCCGATCATCTTCGAGACGCTCGGCAAGGCAGAGTTCGCGTTCTTTCGCGAGACCGTCTCGCTGCAGACGGCGAAGGAGCACGGCTGCACCTGCCCGATCATGGAGTACGGCCCCGACACCGCGTTCGGCGTCGTGAAGACCCGCAACGACGAGGCAGCGACCGCGTTCCTCAAGGAACATGGCCTGGAAGAGGGGCGGTTTCTTTGCTGCATTCCGCGTTATCGCTGGACGCCCGCCTGGACCGTCTATAAGCACCGCGAGTTCGATGCGGCGAAGCACGCGCGAAACGAGGAGATGAAAGATCACGATCATGCCCCGCATCGCGAGGCGATCGCCGCGATCGTCCGCGAGACGGGCATGAAGGTGCTCGTCACGCACGAAGACCAGACGCAGATCCCGCTCGGCAAAGAGATGCTCGTCGATCCGCTGCCGGACGACGTCAAGAAGCACGTCGTCTACCGCGACCGGTTCCGGCAGCTCGACGAGGCGCTCGCCGTCTACGTCCGCAGCGCCGGCCTGTTCGGCAACGAGATGCACAGCCCGATCATGTGCGTGGCCAACGGCATTCCCGCCGTCGTCTGCCGGTTCGACGAGCAGACCAACAAGGGCTTCATGTGGCGCGACGTCGGCCTCGACGACTGGCTGTTCAACCTCGACAAGCCGGAGGACGTCGCGAAGATCGCCCCCACGGTGCTGGAGATCGCCGAAAACCCGGAAGCCGCGAAGACGAAGGCCGCCGCGGCTCGCGAGGTGGTGCTGAAGCGACAGGAGCGGATGCTCGGAGTGCTGGAGGAGGCGCTCGGTGCCGTGGGCTGAACACGTCTACCCCGACGCAAGAGACTCACGACTCGTCTCCATCACTCGGCCGGCAACGGCGGGGCAGGCTCGCCGGCTGCGTCGTTCTGTTCCGACGGCAGCGGGAACAACGGTTCCTGACCGTAAGGTCGCTCCGATGATCGTGCCCGAGGAGGCAGCGACGGCGCGGTCGACGGCGGTTCGGGAATCTTCGGCAAGTCGAGGTCGTCCGCGGCCGGCGTTTGATCGTCCGGAACCGGACCAAGATCCGGTCCGCCAGGCCGTGCGACTTCCACATCGTCTGCGACCGGTGCGTCTGCGGCCGGTGCGTCTGCGACCGGTGCGTCTGCGACCGGTGCGTCTGCGGCCGGTGCGTCTGCGGCCGGTGCGTCTGCGGCCGGTGCGGCGACGGCCTGTCCGGCCGGCTGCACGTTTTCGATCTTCGGCGGCGAAAGCAGCGTGACGACGGCCGATTCCGTTCCCCCCGAAAGCTGCCAGGCCTTTTCGAGGAACTCGCGTGCCCTCGTGTCGCCGTCGAGCAACAGCAGCGTGCCGAGCAGAAACACCCGCTGGGCGTCGCGGACGTCTTCGGCGACCCACCGCGTCACACGACCAAGATGCGACGTCCAGGCGAGTTGATGGTCGCCGTAGAGTTCGTCGGGCGTCGGTCCAGTGGCAGCGACGACGGGATCGACGGCAAGCCCTCGCTTGAACGACTCGGTCGCCGAAGGAAACCGTCCCAGCGCGACATAGGCGTAGCCGGTCTTGAAGAACGCGGCCCCGTTGTCCTTCGCGATGCCGGTCGCGGTCTTGAAGTGTCCGAGCGCCTTGGCGTACTCCTGATTGGCGAACGCCTCGTCGCCCATCGCTTCGAATCGCGCGCTTTTGATCTTCGCTTCGGGGGTCGAAGGAACGGGGACGGCTCCGGTTCCCGGCCGGGGGTCTTCGACGTTCCGCATCGCGCGGTCGGCCAGTTCCGCCGAGAGCCGCGACCAGTCGTTGTCGTACCGGTACTGCTGAAGCGGGTTGTACAGCGGCGTCTGAACGGCAGGCGCCCACGCCGTTCCATAACCGTAAGTCGGACCGAATCCGCCCGAGTACCCGAGGCCGCCGTATCCGTAACCCATGCCGTAAGGCGGGTAGACGTAGACGGGCGGCGTGATGCCGCCGAACGTCGCCGGGCCGCGGTAATAATTCAATCCCGACCCGTAGACGCCGACGCCGCCGTAGCCGTAGTTGTAGCCATAGCCCGGCGAATAGCCGTGACCGTGTCCGAAATCGTGGCCGTAATGACCGTGACCGTATTGGCCGTGGTGAGGGCCGTGACCATCATGGATAGGCCGCAGGGTCGTCCGCGACTCGATCGTCTGCGTCCGCCCGTCGGGCTGACGGACGGTCGATCGCCGCTTCACCACTTGCGCCTCGGCGGCAACGGAACCGATCAGCAACATCGCGGCGGCCGCAAGAAGTGCTGCGCGCATCATCGCCCCCTGTTCGTCTCGAACGGCCCTCACCGAATTATCGGGTGCGCCCGCGTGCGGTCAATGCGGCCGATTCGGCGTGACGCAAACGGGACAATCGGGGACGCGGGGCGACCCGTCGCAGCAACCTCGCCGATCGTGATGCGATCTTGCGGGCGTCGACCGATCTGGTAGATTTCGTCCGCTTCACGTCGCAACGCCGCAGACCTGCGAACGGAAACGCCGCCGGTGCAGGATCGAAGGAGACTTTCGATGCGAACGATCGGAATCGCGGTGGTCTGCTGCGGCCTGCTGTCTGGCATCGGCGCCGACGCACCCACCGAAAAGGCCGCGGCGAGCCGGCTCAAGCAGTTTCAGGGAACCTGGGCGATCGACTCCGTCGAGGTCGACGGCGTCGTCGACCGCGAAGCGATGAGCCAGATCCGCTACGTCTTTCACGACCGCAGCTACGCGATGCAGCTAGCCGGCCGGACTGTCGAGAAAGGGACGGTCACGCTCGACGTTGATGGACGCGACTGGACGATCGACCTGCGGAAATCCGGTGAGAAAGAACCCGTCTCGGGAATCTTCGAGTTCAGCGACGGCGTACTTCGCATCTGCTTCGCGCCGCCTCGTGAAGATCGGCCGCAGGCGTTCAAGGGCGGCGACGGCAATTCACTGCTCGTGCTGAAGCGCGCGAAAACGGAATAGAGCGTCGGCCGACGGCTAACAGCGGCGTGCGATCACTCGACGTGCTCCCGGACGAACGCGACGACCTCGTCGGCGGCGATCCGTTTCTGTT
>JBAQZJ010000245.1:0-23798 GCA_049790855.1 Planctomycetaceae bacterium
CTCCCGTTCCCCCACTCCCCCGGTCCCCACTCTCCCGTCTGCCTGTTCCGGCTAGTTCACCTCTCCCGGACGCTCCCATGCTCCAAGCTCTCAACCGCTGGCGTCGCTCCGGACCGGCGATTCATCCCTTCGATTACAACCCCTCGTCGTGGGGGCAGCGGGTGCCGATCTGCGTGATCGCGATGGTCGGTTTCGCGGTCGCGATCGTGCTCGGCCTCTATCAGTGGAAACTGGTCGACTCGATCTGGGATCCGTTCTTCAGCGGGAAGGGCGGGCTGAACGGATCGGAGATGGTCGTCACCTCCGACACGTCGAAGCAGATGGAATCCTGGTTCCACATTCCCGACGGCGTGTTCGGCGCGATCGCGTATCTCGGCGACGCCCTGTTCGGGCTGGCGGGTTCGACGCGGCGCTGGCAGGATCGGCCGTGGATGGTCGTGTTGTTCGGCATCGACGTGATCCCGCTGGGCATCGTCGGCGTGATCCTCATCGGCATGCAGGGCTTCGTCGTCGGCTACTGGTGTACGCTGTGCCTGACCTCCGCGGCGATCTCGCTGTGGCTCGTGTATCTGGCCTACGATGAAGTCTGGTGCAGCCTGATCTATCTGAACCGCGTGCGGCAACGTGGCGGCGGCTTGAATAAGACCTTCTGGCAAGCCTTCTGGGGCACGCCGAACCAGATCGCTCACGAGGTGGGCGACGAGATGGTCGGGAAACAGGGAGCGGGGGAAGGGGGGAGACGGGGGACCGAGAGAGTGGGAGAGGGGGAGAGGGGGCACGTTGCCAGAGAATGAGTCAACTCCCTTTCTTCCCGTCAACCCTCAACCCTCAACCCTCAACCCTCAACCCTCAACCCTCAACCCTCATGTGGCCCCGCACCGTCGAAGTCATGCTGGCCTGCTGGCTGGCGATCAGCCCGTTCATCTTCCGGTATCCGGCCGATGAGCCGCGGCTCTGGTGGCACGATTACATCGTCGCGACGTTGCTCGCGGTCTTCGCGCTCGCGTCGTTCGCTCACCGGCTCAGGCGGGCGCACCTGTTCGAGTTATTCATCGCGGCCTGGCTGATCGGTTACGGCTGGATGACGTCGAGCGGCGTCCACGACGCCCCGCGACAGAACTGGATGTGCGTCGGCCTGCTGCTGCTGATGCTCGCGATCATTCCCACGGACTGCGACCGCCCGCCTCCGGCCTGGCGACGGTGGAACAGGAGGCATGGCCTCGTCGGCGACGATCTTGAAGACCCGTATGCGAGGGGGTGATGGGGAGAGGCGGGGAGGGGGAGATTGGGGGCGGGAGTGTTTCTCCTGCGGCGCGGTGCGGATTTCGGCATCAACGCAAAGAAGCCCGCCGGATTGACCGGCGGGCTTCGTTCGTTGGATCAGTACGACGGGTGCGGCCTAGCCGACCGGCCGGACGTCTTCCGCCCGGGGGCCTTTCGGACCGCGGCCCTCATTGTACTCCACCGCCTGGCCTTCGTAGAGCTGCTCGAAGGTCACGCCCTGGAGGGCTGACAGATGAAAAAACAGGTCTCCGGTGTCCGTGCCAATGAATCCGAAGCCTTTGTCCGTCAGCTTCTTAATCGTCCCTTGCGCCATCTCAGCAAACATCCTCTCAATCCAGTCGCAGACCGTCCTCTTCGCCGGAAAACACCCTCGCGGAATTGCCAGGGTCGTCGCATTGTTCGGCTCGAAGCCGACCCGTACGCCGTGAAGTGCAGCACCGCTTTCGCCGGACAGGCGGATTGAAGCTCCCGCCCGGCCCAGTTCGACACCGTCGCGGACCACCCGTGACCGACATCTCGAACATGCGTAATATTACCGCTCCCTGTCGTTCGCCCCAAGAGGAAATCGGGGGAATTTTGGTGATCGCCGGCACAGGCGGTCGTGAACTCGCGCCAATCCGACCGATTCATCAGCCGTTAGCCGCCTCGCTGGCGAGGCGCTTAAGGCCGCTCGAAGCGTCGGCCGAGGCCGACGGCTAACGGGGACTTACATCCACAGCGCCAGCACGGCTTCGGCATCGGCAAAATCATCGACGAGCCGATCGGGTCCGGCCGCGGCCAGTTGATCCGCCGGATAGACGCCCGTCGCGACGGCAAGCACTTTCGCGCCGATCGCCCGCGCACACTTCACATCGGCCGGCGTGTCGCCGATGACCCACACCCGGTCGGGCGACAGGCCATCCACATGACGGTGCTGCTCGAGCACCGCGTCCCAGGCCGCCCGCGCGACGTCGTCTCGATCGAGATGCTCGTCGCCGAAGGCGCCGACGGCGAAGTCGAAGTAGTCGGCGAGGCCGTGATGCTCCAGCTTCAGCCGCGCGCCGGCAAGCAGGTTGCCCGTCAACAGGCCGAGCGTCACGTCGTCGCGGGCGTGCAGATGCGACAGCAACTCCACGACGCCCGGCAGCACCAGCCCCGGCCGGCCTTCCAGGTACCGCGGAAGTTGAGCCAGGTAGGCGGCGATGAACTCTTCACGGGCCTGCGACGTAAGATCGACGCCGTAGAACGCGAAGATGTCGTGAATGATGCCGCGATCGGTCCGTCCGGCGTAGGAGATGCCGTGAATCGCCGTCGTCGTTTCGAGTCGCTCCCGAATCGCGGCCTCCATCGCCGCCTGTCCGGCCCCGCCGGTGTTGAGCAGCGTTCCGTCGATGTCGAACAGGCAGATATGCATGGAAAAGAACGGGAGAACGGAGAATAGGAGAACGTTTAGCCGCTCCCTTCAGGGAGCGCGTCGCCTTCGAGAATTGTCCGCAATCGTCGCAGCGCCCGCAGATGTCGCATTCCCGCGGCGGCCGGCGACAAACCGAGCGCCTCGGCCGCTTCACCGTTACCAAGGCTCTCGAAGTGCCGCATCAACAGGATATCACGGTCGTCTTCCCCCAACTCATCGAGTGCCGCCAGGAACCGCGATTCGAGTTCTTTCTTGATCGCCGCTGCGGCAGGAGTCAGTTCGGGATCTTTCAACGCTCCGGCGAGTTCGATGCTGCTGCGGTCGCCGAACGCGGCATGCAACGGCCGTTCCTTTTCGACGCTGCGTTTTTCGGCGGCGCGGTGCCGGCGGTGCATGTCGATGATCCGGTCGCGGGCCAGGCTCCGCAGCCAGAGATGAAACGGCATCGCCGGATTCTTCAAGTAGCCCGCCAGTCGCTGATTCGCTTCGAGCAGCACGTCCTGCACGACGTCGCTCGCATCGACCCGCGCGGCAAGACGCCTGTCGAGCCGCAACCGCACCAACCGCCGCAGCGAGTCGCGGTGACGTTCCAGCAGCGCGTTCACGGCCGCGCCGTCGCCGGCCTTCGCGTTCGCGAGAAGCGTCTGAGTCTGGTCGGTCGAGGGCCACATGAGGAGGAGTCAGGAGGTCGGAACGCAGGAATCAGGAGGTGCGCGCCTGCGGCTATTCTGTCGTGTGCGTCCGGACTTCTTCCAGCGGATAATCGCTGATCGACAGACCGAGCTTTCTCACGGTCCGCAACCGTCGCCAGCCGCGAGTGACAAGCGCTTCCTTCTCGGCGACTTCCGCCGGGTCGAGGTGTTCCTTGGCAAAAGCGCTGTCGAGGCGGACCGGCTCGAACGCCGGGTCGACGATGAATTGCGCGAGGAACGGATGACAGCGGATGTGTCGCTCGGGAGCCGCGAGCAGTTCCTGCGCATCGACCTCGCCGATGACGTACCGCAGGTAAAGATCGCTGTCGGTGATGCCCTTCACCTCGCGACCACAGACCTCGCAGAGATATCCTTCGTCGCAACGAGCCACAGTTCACATTCCATCAGTTCGATGTGATCGTCAGCGTGCCGACAGCCGGGTCGCGATCCAGCCGTTCGATCGCTGCGATGTGTCGCCGGAAGACTCTCTCGATTTCGGCCGTTGTACAGTTGCCGAGTCGCAACCAGATGACCTTCGGCGGCCAACCGCGAATCAATGAGAGTTCGTTGTAGTCCACGTCTTTCGTCACGATCGTGAATCCGTGATCGCGGGCATAAACCCACACCTCGTCGTCGGGACTGCTGTCCAACTCCAGGTCGAAGACATGGGCAGAATCAGGGAATAGATCCACAAGCCGATCGACGAGTCGAGGCGAAACGTTCTGGTCGAACAGGAGCTTCATGACACCGCGAGGCCAGGTTCATTGTTCAACGACTGGTCCATAACGGACCTGGATGTTCGTTGATTGAACCGTGTCTGTGGAATCCGTCGAGACCGATTTCGGACTATTTCATATCGACGGCCCGTATCCCCACCTCTCGTTTCAAGAAGCCGTCAATCGGATTCTGCGACTCCAATCGTCACTCGCTCCCGGTCGGCAGCGAAGGCCAGGCAGGCCTGGACGTCTTCGCGAGTCAGATACGGAAAGTCGTCGAGAACTTCGTCCACCGACATCCCGGCGGCGAGATACGAGAGTACGTCGGCGACGGTGATCCGCATTCCGCGAATGCACGGCCTCCCGCCTCGTTTGCCGGGTTCAATCGTGATGAGCGAACGGTAATCCGGTTCCATGTCCGACCTCGCAGTGCCCTCGCCATTATAGGCCGGCCGGCCCTACTCCGCGACCACCGGCTCCTCATCGAGTTTCACGTCTCGCATGTCGGCTTTGCCTTTCTCGCGAAGCAGAATCGACGCGTCGCGGTTGTTCTGCAGGGCGCCGCCCTGAATCGTCAGTTTGCTGCTGCCGCCGACGAACACGCCGCTGCGGCCGTTCGCTTCGCACGTCAGATTCTCGAGCACGGCGTCGTCGACGAGGTCGTGGGCGTTCACGCCGTCGAGGCGGAAGTGTCGCAGCGTCAGGTCGCGCACGACGACGTGCCGCACACCGTAGAGGAACACGCCGGCCTCGAACATCGCGATGCGGTAGGGTTCGTTCGCGGGAACTTCGTCCGGCTCGGCCTGGTAGTAGATCGCCCCGCGCCAGGCCGACCAGTGTCCGGCAGGCGGAACCGGTTGACGGCCGTCGTCTTCGACCGGCGTCTCGGGAATCGCCGTGTCGCCGCGAGCGAGCTGATACCAGCCCTTCTTTTCGGTTTCGAGTCGCCACAAGTTGCCGCCCAGCGACTCCCAGTCTGCCGGCTTGACGAGTTCGCTGCCGTCGAGGACGGCGCCGTTGCCGTTCACGGTCATCGGCTGGCTGTCGACGCCGCTGGCGTTGCGGCCGATCAGTCGGAGCGACCCGTAATAGGGCGTGCCGGTGTCGGCGATTTCGATGACGTCGCCGGATCCGACGAGCAATCCCGCCCGGCGGAGCGACCGGACCGGGCCGTTCCGCAATTGCGACGTCTCGGCCGACTCGCCGTCGTTGACGTCGTCGCCGATGCGGTTGTTGACGTAGATCACCTTGGCGTCGGCGCGTTCTGCAAGCAGAACGACCGTCAACGTCGCCGCGATCAGCAGAGTCCGGCGCATAGCGGTGCCTCGTGCCGTGTTGGGGCTTCGTTTCAGAGTATCCGACCGTCGCCTGTGCCGTCTGAAGTTCGAGTCGGTTCACCGGGGCCGGGGCGACGAATGCGGTGCGCCGAAGCGAACAGCGAAGCGATTCGACGAGTTCGAAAAACGCTCAAGCCCGGCGTCGACCGCTCGACGCGGGGCGGTCTGCCGCGACCGGTGAGCTTCAGCGCCGATCGATCGGCACATAGGCCCGCCGGTCGGCGCCGACGTAGTGCGCGCTGGGGCGAATGATCTTGTTGTCGGAAAGCTGCTCGAGGATGTGGGCGCACCAGCCGGACACCCGGCTCGCGGCGAAGATGCAGGTGAACAGATCCTTCGGAATGCCCAGGTAATGCTGGACGCTCGCCGAGTAGAAATCGACGTTGCAGTTCTTGCCGATCGCAGCGACGACGAGCCGTTCCATCTCGATCGACATGTCGTACCAGCGGGTGTCGTTCTGCTCGTGCCCCAGCCGGCCCGAGAGTCGTTTGAGGTGCTTGGCCCGCGGATCTTCCGTCTGGTAGACCGCATGGCCGAAGCCCATGAACTTGCCCTTGCCCGCATGCGTCTCGTCGACGAACGCCGCGACCTTGTCGACGCTGCCGATGCTTTGCAGCGTCTCGAGAACGGCCGTGTTCGCACCGCCGTGCAGCTTTCCCTTGAGCGCCCCGACAGCCCCCGTGACCGCCGAATAGACGTCGGTCAGCGTGGCGATGATCACTCTTGCCGCGAACGTGCTGGCGTTGAAGCCGTGCTCGGCATGCAGAATGAGGATCAGGTCCATCGCCTTCACCTCTTCGGGCGTCGGCTCCGACCCCTTGAGCATGTGCATGAAGTTCCAGGCGAACGGCTTGTCGGGAACCGGCTCGACGACCGGCCGTCCCTGCCGCAACCTGTGGATCGCCGCGACCATCGTGGCGACCTTCGCCGTCAGGCGGATCGCCAGGCGGTCGGCCCCTTCCGGGCTGTTGTCTTCGGCCTCGGGGTCGTAGCAGCCGGCGACGCTGATGGCACTCCGCAGGGCGGTCATCGGCGGAACCCTGGTCGGCAGCCCTTTGAGAAAATCGCGAACCTGCGGCGTGAGCGTCGCGTCCCTGCTCAGCGGGTTGTCGAATTCGTCGAGCTGCGCGGCGTTCGGCAGTTCGCCTTTGAACAGCAGGTAGGCGACTTCCTCGAAACTGCTCTGCTCGGCCAGGTCGTCGACGTCGTAGCCACGGTACAAAAGGACACCGGCTTTGCCGTCGATCTGGCAGATCGAACTGTCGGCGGCCAGAACGCCTTTCAGGCCTTTGACGACCGCTGCGGCTTCGCCCGAAGAGGCGGCCTGATTCTTGCTGCTCGAGACGTCCGCGGTCATCACCGGTTCCGTTCCTGTCGGGCCGCCGGCGAGAGCGGCAGCCGCGGGTCGCAAGATCACGCCGGGAGACCGGCGGTCGCCGAAAGGCGGTCTTCAACACGTATCGGCGACGCCGGGCCACGAGACCGCGACATCGCCGAAACTCAAGCGCAGTATAACAGTGCGGGGATCGACTTCAACGATCGCCGCGGGCCTGCAGCAGCGGACGGTTTCGCGGGCCGAAGAGAAAAATTTTCCCGCGGCACGCGATTTCTGTGCGCGCGAAGCGTCACCCTGTGGTAGCATTCGCCCCGCTTCGGCTGGACCTGTCCGTGGAAGCCCGGGTGAATGGATGCACCTGGTCACCTTGGCCGGTGGAAGTGCCGCCTCGGCGGCTCTTCCGACGGACATCCCCGCAAGGACGCGGGTTTTATGACCGCACTCATCGTGGACGTTGTCGACCCCGTCGGATGCCGGCCCCTGCCGGTTGTCGGCGGGGTTCCGTTTTGGGGCCGGCGGTTCGACGCCGGCCGTTTCAGCGAGTCTCCGCACCGGCCCTCCCGCGGCCGGAACGGATTCGGGCAGGATGCCTGTTGACCCGTCAGCGGCCGGCATGACGCCGGCGGCTGCCATCGACCCAGGGAGGGATGTCGTGTACGAGTTCGATCGCGACCTGATGGCTGTGTTGGACGTCGCCAAACGGCGAGGGTTCGTCACCTTTCAGCAGGTCGACGAATATCTGCCAGACGAAGGCGGCGACCCCGGCATGGTCGATCGCCTCGTGCGGGCTCTCGACGATCTGGGTCTCGAAACGAAAAGCGATCCCGAGGCGCCCAGCGACGAACCTCCCGTCGAAGAATCGTCGGCTGCCGTGCTGTCGCCCGAAGCTCAGGCCCTGTCGTCGCGCGATCCGATTCGGATGTACCTCTCGCAGATGGGGAACATTCCGCTCCTGTCGCGAGACAAAGAGATCTTCCTCGCCAAGCAGATCGAGCTGACGCGGAAATGGTTCCGCCGGCACGCCCTCGAAAGCGACTTCGCCGTCCGGCTGGCGATCGAGAGCTTCGAGAAGGTGCATGCCGGCGAACTGCCGTTCGAACGCACGCTGCGAACGAGCGAGACCGAGGGCACCCGCAAAGAGCAGATCGTCGGTCGCATGCCGGTCAACCTGCCGACCCTCAAGGCGCTGCTCGCGAAGAACGTCGACGACTGGCAGCGGCTCTGCGAGACGACCGACAAGGCCCGGCGCTCCGAACTGGCCGCCCGAATCGCGCTGCGCCGACGCAAGATGTGTACCCTCGCCGAAGAGCTGAGCCTTCGCACGCACCGGCTGCAACCGATCGTCAAGCGGATGCAGCAGGTCTCGCAGCGAATGTTCGACATCGACCGCGACATCGCCCGCGCCGCCGCCGACCCGCGCCGCTTCGCCGAGACCGCCGCCCTGCGACGCGAAAAAGAAGACCTGCTGTTGATGGCCGGCGAGACGCCCGAGGATTTCGCCGCCCGCTGCCGCGAAATCCAGCGCCGCATGGATCTCTGGACGACCGCGAAGCAGAAGCTCTCGGGCGGCAACCTGCGGCTCGTCGTCAGCATCGCCAAGAAGTACCGCAACCGCGGCCTGTCGTTCCTCGATCTCATCCAGGAAGGCAACGCCGGCCTGATGCGCGGTGTCGAGAAGTACGAGTACCGCCGCGGCTACAAGTTCAGCACCTATGCGACGTGGTGGATTCGACAGGCGATCACGCGGGCGGTCGCCGACCACGCCCGCACGATTCGCATTCCCGTCCACATGTTCCAGAACATCTCGAGCCTCAAGGCCAAGGCCGAGGCGATTCGTCAGCGAACCGGCCGCGAGGCGAGCAACGAAGAGCTGGCCGAAGCCGCTGGCATGAGCGCCGAAGACGTCGAACGGGTCATGAAGACCTGGAAGCACCCGATCAGCCTCGATACGCCGGTCGGTGAGAGCGAAGACAGCAGCTACGGCGATTTCCTCGAAGACGGCCACGAGGTGACGCCCGCGACCGCCGCGATGCGCGAGATGCTTCGCGACAAGATCAACCACATCCTCAAGAGCCTGACCTACCGCGAGCGCGAGATCATCAAGCTCCGCTACGGTCTCAACGACGGCTACAGCTACACCCTCGAAGAGACCGGCCGCATCTTCAAGGTGACCCGCGAACGCATCCGCCAGATCGAGTCGAAGGCGCTGAAAAAACTCCAGCACTCGACCCGCAGCGAGCAGCTCAAGGGCTTCGTCGACGCCGACGTGTTCCAGATGCTCGGCGCCGGCGGCGACTCGTCGCAAAGCGATCCGGAATCGCTCGCCGCCTGAGGCGACGAGGTCGTCGCGACGATCTCGAAAGCCCACCGGTTGCAACCGGTGGGCTTTTATCATCGGACGTGCCCAGTTCCGCTTTGCATCGACGACTTCTCGCTTCTGATCGTTTGTCCGCTACGGTATCGTCTGGTTTCCGACCATTTGTCTGAACCACCCTCCCGTCGCCGGACATGCTCGAAACGACCGCTTCGCCAACCGTCGCCCCGCAACCCTTCATCGAACGCTGGCGAGCCTCCGGCGCGGCCGAACAGGCCAATTCGCAATCGTTTCTCGGCGAACTCTGCGACCTGCTCGAAGTGCCCCGCCCCGAGCCGACCCGCCAGGATGACGCCGCGAACGTCTACGTCTTCGAAAAGGTCGTCGAGATTCAGAACGGTGACGGCACGTCGAAACTCGGCCGCATCGACCTGTACCGCCAAGGCGCGTTCGTTCTCGAATCGAAGCAGGGCAGCGAACGCCGGGCCGCCGAAGACGAGGCGGCACTCTCGAACGTCGTCCGCGGCGGTCGCAAGAAGACCGGAACCGCCCCCCGCGGCACGAAGGCCTGGGATCAGGCGATGACCCGCGCCCGCAATCAGGCGAAGCGCTACGCCGAGGCTCTGCCCGACGAGTGGCCCCCGCTGCTGATCGTCTGCGACGTCGGCTTCTGCCTCGACCTCTACGCCGACTTCGCCCGCACCGGCAAGAACTACGCCCCGTTCCCCGACCCGCAGAGCTTCCGCCTCCGGCTCGAACAACTCGCCGACCCGGTCATCCGCGAACGCCTCCGGCTCGCGTGGCTCGACCCGCTGTCCCTCGACCCGGCCCGGCGGAGTGCGAAAGTCACTCGCGACCTCGCCGCCAAGCTCGCGGAGTTGGCGAAGCGGTTGGAGCGACGGACATCAGAGCCATCGCGTTCAGAGCCGCGACCGTCAGGAAGCGTCAATGCGGCCCCCGTCGCTTCACAAACGCTCCCTGACGGTCGCGGCTCTGAAAAGGCTCACACGCCCGACGCCGTCGCGCAGTTCCTCATGCGCTGCCTGTTCACGATCTTTGCCGAAGACGTGAACCTGCTGCCGAAAAGCAGCTTTCACGATCTCCTGACGAGCCTTCGCGACACGCCCGAGAACTTCGCCCCGATGGCCGAAAGCCTGTGGGCGACGATGGAGACCGGCGGGTTCTCGCCGATCCTGCGGCAGAAACTCCTGCGGTTCAACGGCGGCCTGTTCGAAGACCGCAGCGCCCTGCCGCTCGACCGCGACCAGCTCGAACTGCTGATCGAGGCCAGCGAGGCCGAATGGACCGACGTCGAACCCGCCATCTTCGGCACACTGCTCGAACGCGCCCTCGATCCCCGCGAGCGGCACAAGCTCGGGGCGCACTACACACCCCGGGCCTACGTCGAACGGCTCGTCGTGCCGACGATCATGGAGCCGCTGCGGGGCGAGTGGGACGACGTCTACGCCGCCGCCGTGCAACTCGACGCCGACGGCAAGTCGAAAGACGCGATCGCGCTGGTCCGCGAGTATCACGGGCGGCTCTGCGAGGTGCGGATTCTCGACCCGGCGTGCGGCAGCGGGAACTTTCTGTACGTCGCGCTGGAACTCATCAAGCGGCTGGAAGGCGAAGTGCTCAACGCGCTGAAGGAGTTTGGCGACAATGCCCCGCCGCTGCTGACGGTCGACCCGCACCAGTTCCTCGGCATCGAGGTCAACCCGCGGGCGGCGGCGATCGCCGATCTCGTGCTGTGGATCGGCTACCTGCAATGGCACTTCCGCACGCGGGGCAGGACGACGCCGCCCGAGCCGGTGCTGCACGCCTTCCACAATATCGAGAACCGCGACGCGGTCCTCGCCCACGACGGGGCCGAGCTGGTCCTCGATGAGGCGGGAAACCCCGTCACCCGCTGGGACGGCCGCACGACGAAACCGCACCCCGTCACGGGGGAAGAAGTCCCCGACGACACCGCCCGCGTCCCGGTCCTGCGGTATCTCAATCCGCGAAAAGCCGACTGGCCGGAGGCGGATTACGTCGTGGGGAATCCGCCGTTTATTGGCGGATGGCGTATTCGGCAGTCCCAGGGAGACGGCTACGTCGACGCCCTCTGGTCCGTCTACGACGACATCCCACCGAAAGCGGACTATGTGATGTTCTGGTGGGACCGGGCCGCAGATCTGGTATGTGCCGGCAGAATTCGCCGCTTCGGCTTCATCACGACGAACAGTATCACTCAGGTCTTCCAGCGGCGTGTTCTTCAGCGGCACTTGGAAGCGAAGCCGACTCCAGCACGCATCATCTTTGCGATTCCGGATCACCCGTGGGTAGACAGTGAATCCGCCGCCGCCGTTCGCATTGCGATGACTGTCGTCACTCCGGCGATGGACGCATCGCCGAAAATCGGTGCCGTTGGTGTCGAGGACGATCCGGAGGCGTCAGAAATTACCTATCGCCCGGTGGATCGCATCAATCCCGATCTCTCCGGCGGCTGCAACCTGGACGACGCAAGGCCTCTTCGAGCGAACGACGGGTTGTGTTCGGCCGGCGTCCAGCTTTACGGTGCCGGCTTCATCCTGTCAGCCTCAGAGGCTGCGGAGATGATTGGCGCCGCCCCATCGCCCGAGGCCCGGCAGATCATTCGGCGATATGCTAACGGACGTGATCTCATGGCCGTGCCGCGGGACGCCTTTGTCATCGACTTCTTCGGCTACGACGCCGAGCAGGCAAGAACTATTCATCCGCTGGCGTATCAACGGGTTCTCGATCGAGTAAAACCAGAAAGGGACCATAATCGACGTGAAGCAATCCGGTCAAAATGGTGGCGTTTCGGATGGGAACGCCCTATCTGGCGACAGGCTGTCTCGGGACTGAATCGTTTTATAACTACGCCTGAGACGGCTAAACACCGCGTCTTTCAGTTTCTCGATGCCAAGGTCACGCCCGACAATAGGCTCACCAATTTTGCGTCACAAGACGCCTATATACTCGGTGTTCTTTCAAGCCGGATACATGTTGCTTGGTCCCTGGCGGCCGGCGGTACCCTTGAGGACCGTCCGATTTACACAAAGACCGTCTGCTTCGACCCCTTCCCCTTCCCCGCCTGCACCGAATCCCAACAATCCCGCATCCGCGAACTCGCCGAGGCGCTCGACGCGCACCGCAAGCGGCAGCAGGCGGCGCATGCCGGGTTGACGATGACCGGGATGTACAACGTGCTGGAACGGCTGCGCGAGTTCGACCGCGCGTCTGTAGGGAACGCCCTCCGCGGCGTTCCGCACGGTCCGGACGACGTCCAACTCGCGGAAGAACGTCCTCCGTCGGGGCGGAACGCCGCGGAGGGCGTTCCCTACAACGGTCTTACGGCGAAAGAACGGACGATCCACGAGCAGGGGCTCGTCAGCGTGCTGCGGCAACTGCACGACGACCTCGACGCCGCCGTCGCCGCGGCCTACGGCTGGCCGGTCGATCTGACTGACGAGCAGATTCTCGAACGGCTCGTGGCCCTCAACGCCGAACGCGCCGCCGAGGAGGCGAAGGGGCTGGTGCGCTGGCTGCGGCCGGCGTTCCAGAACCCCGGCGGCACGACGGCCACGCAGAAGATGCTGACGACCGACGAACCAGAAGCGGCGACGCCTGCCAAGGCCGCGAAGGTCGTCAAACGCGCCTGGCCTGGTCCGCTGCCCGAGCGGGTTCAGGCGGTCCGCAGCCTGCTGCACGAAGGCCGCCCGCTGTCGGCGTACGAACTCTCCCGCCGCTTCACCCGCGCCAATACGAACACGGTTACGGAACTGCTCGACACGCTGGTCGCTCTGGGTCAGGCGCGGCAACTCGACGACGGCCGGTATGCGGCGTAAGAGGTTTTGGGGCGCGTGGCGGGGAACTCATTCTCCGCTGGTGAAGCCGGCAGTGAGAGCTGCCGAAATCGGCGATCGGAGTCTTGGACGCCATTTCGGTGTCAATCGCCGACTGCCGATCACTGACGACGATCCCTCAGAGCCGCGACCGTCAGGGAGCGCTTTTCGGCGAGAACCGCGCTGCGCAGCGCTCCCTGACGGTCGCGGCTCTGATGGAGGCTTCGCACGACCGTCAATCGGCCGGTCGCGGCTTTCCCTGCGGTTCGAGTCGCTGATCGTCGGCCAGCAGCCGTTTGCGCAGCGTGTCGTAGGGCACGTCCTGCACGGCGACGCCTTCGTCGATCGCCATCGCGGCGGCCGTCGCGGCGCTCTGGCCGAGAATCATGAACACCGGCTCCATGCGGATGCTGCCGTAAGCGATGTGCGAACTCGACAGGCACACGGGCACGAACAGGTTCTCCACCTCGCCTTTCTTCGGCACGATCGACCGGTAGCTGATCGCATAACTGCCGCCGGGACTGACCTGCACGTCGCCTTCGTTCTGGACGGTGCCTTCGGCCGTGACGTATCGCTGGACGTTGTGCGAGTCCATGCTGTACGAGCCGAGACCGACGCTGTCGGAGCAAATTCGCAGCCGCCGGCAGTCCTGCTCGGTCTGCACGTAGTCGGAGACCATCCGGCGGGCTTCGCGCACGTAGATCTGGTGCGGCCAGTGGCCGTTGTCGGTGAACTCGTCTTTCGCCAGCCCCCACTTCGCCATCTCGCCGCGGACCGATTGCGGCACCCGCGGATGATTCGCGAGGCTCCACATGAGTCCCTGCTGATAGCTTTCGTGAGCGGCGAGAATCGCAGTGCGTTCGTCGTAACTCGCTTCGGCGTAGTCGTAGTTCATGCCGATGTCGTCGGTCGAGAAGGCGCCGTTGTTGTTCGTGTCGGTCTTGGCATTGGGCAGCGGTCCGGGGTGCATCGGCACCCGCAGATCGCCGGCTTCGAAGTTGCGGAACAGCAGCTCGTACTTCGCCTCGTCGTAGTCGGCGGGCTTCGAGAAGGGGACGCGATTTTCCGGCACGGTCGTCATGCACATCCGGTAGCAATAGCCCTGAACCCGCTTGTCGCCGGAACCTTCCATGCCAACCCCGTGGTCATGCACGCCCCAGACGAGTCCGCTCGACGGATCGCCCGGGTTGACGTATGGGTCGACCGGCACAAGGAAGCGATGGTTGTGCGTGTTCTCATCAACCTGCACGCCGTTCAGCGTTTCGTCATACGTCTCGTTGCTCTCGCGGCCGACGGTGTACGACACGCCCGCCGCGGCCATCAGGTCGCCCTCGTAGGTCGCGTCGATGAACATCTTGCCGCGATACGTCTTGCCCGAGAGCATGGTGATCGACGTGATCCGCTCGCCGTCCTTCTTCACTCCGGTCTTGCGATCGAGGTGTTCGCCGCGATGGACGGGAATGTTGAACTCTTTGACGAAGGTCTCAAAGGTCGCTTCGGCGACGTGCGGCTCGAAGACCCACATCGTGCGGTTGGCGCCGTCGAGGGCCGGCGTGCCCTGGCCGCGATTGCCGTACTCTTCGCGCTTTTGCCACTTCCAGGCGTCGGGCTGCTGATAGTGCTCGTAGAGCCGATGGTAGAAGTCGCGCGACAGCCCGCCGATCGTTTCCTTGCGCCCGCTGTCGGTCATGCCGAGTCCGCCGCTCGACAGGCCGCCAAGGTGTTTGTCCGGTCCGACGACGACGACCGTTTTGCCCATTTGCTTCGCCTGAACGGCGGCGATGATTCCGGCACTGGTCCCGCCGTAGACGACGACGTCGTAGGCCGCCGGCTGCGGCTCGGCAGCGGTGAGTTGGCCGGCCAATAGCGACGCGCAGAACAATGCAGAGAGCCGGTTGAACGAAGCGCAGGGCATGAACTCTCTCTCCGGTAGAAAATCGCGGGAGACGAGCCGCATGCTACCGCCGCCATCGGCTCGCGGCGACCCGATGGCCTCTGAGTCGCGGATCGCGCGAAAGGAAGTCTCACGCAAAATGCGCAAAGACGCCAAGGCCGGATCCCGCCAACGCAGAATGCGCAACATTTTCGATCGGGCTGCGCGATCAGAGCCGCGACCGTCAGGACGCGTCTATCGACGTGGGGATGCCGATAAACGCTCCCTGACGGTCGCGGCTCTGAAATCGTCTGCCTGCGAAGCACGCGAATCAGGCCGTTCAAGGCACTCGCGCGAACGTCGGGCGGCTCGCGTCGAAACGCCTGATCGCGGGCATTCGCCTGTTGAGCAGGCACCGACGGCACGTTACGGTGACGCAGCGTGTCCCTTCACCCTGACAGGAGCGATGCGATGTCTCGTCGTCGTTCCTCGGGCGTTGTCTCCTGCCGTCAGTACTGGTACTCCATCACCAGCCCTGCGATCATCCGGTCAGAAGCGAACAGCGGGTTGTTCGAGTCGAACATCTGGTAGTTGGCGATCGCGGCGGCGGAGAGCTGCGGCGTGAACCATTTCCGCAACTCGCCGCCGGCACGCCAGATGAGTTCGTCGCGGTCCGGCTCGAACTCGTAGCGGTCGTACATGCGGTAGCCGACGCCGCCGCGCAGGGTGAAGTCGATCGTCGGCACGATCGGCACGACGGCCTGGCCGGTGACGCCGGCGCCCCAGTAGGCGTAATCGCTGCCGCGCGAGTCGAGCCGGTCGAGATCGACGCCGGCCCGGAACTGTTTGAGCCAGCGGTCGTCGAAGTCGAACTCGTGGGCGAGGCCGGTCGCGTAATTCAAGCCGTCGGCGCTGGTCACTTCAGGCAGCACGCCGTCGTCGACGAAGTCGGTCTGGTCGATCGAGACGTAGCCGGTCGTGGCGCCGCCTGCGGCGTGCAACGCCGTCAACCGGCCGAGGACGGCGTGCCGCTGCGAGAAGTTCTCGCCCTCGAACTGGTCGGCCGAATACCGGTACTCCAGCCGCGGCACGAGCGTTCCGGCCTGGCGGTCGTAAACGCCTTCGGCGAACACTCCGGGCGTGTAGCTTTGCAGATTGAACTCGCGAAAACTGCCTTCGTTGAGCGTGAAATAACCGCTGAACATCGGCCCGGCGACCCAGTCGCCTTTCGACAGGGCCGACCATTCGATCTCGGGCGAGACGAACCACTGAAAGCTCTCGCGATCACCCGGCGACAGCTGCCGCGACGACGGGGCCAGCGCCACGTTGCTGTTGTAAAGCAGTCCTGTTTCGAGCCGGACGAACAACGGCAATCGCTCGGCCGGCAAATCGAGCGGATCGTTCAACGGCTCGATGCCGGGCGGTCCGGGAAACTCGCGGATCTCGTAGCCCGCCGTTTCGATTCCGCCCAGGGCGTCGGGCGGCAGTTCTGCAAGCCGCGTCTCGGCGTCGCGGGCGTAATCGGTGCCGGGGGCGACGTCGAGCACCTGTCGCCATTGCGCCGCGGCTCCGACGAGATCGCCGGTCGCGTGCAAGGCGCGACCGAGATCGAAATGTGCGGCGCCGCTCAGCGGTTCCCGCTTGACGGCGATCTGCAGATGGGCGACCGCGCCGGCGACGTCTCTCTCTTCGAGCAGCAGGCGTCCCAGCAGGCGATGCGAAGCGGCGTCCTCCGGATTCTCCGCAAGGCGCGTCTCGAGGTACGTCCGCATTCCCGGAGACCCGGCATTCAGCGGATCGGCCGACACGGCAAGCCATGTCGCGAGCAGGAAGATGAGGGCGCGATGCATCGACCAGACGCCGGAGGAAGGGCGGTCGCGGCCCGCGAACCGAACGTGTGCCTTGAACAGCCGAACAGGCGAAGCGAAGAGGGGTGGGCAGGTTCTATGTCTCGCTGCGGAATTCGTCAAGTCGCATGTAGTCGCTCGATTCGCCCGGTCGATGATTGCGATTGTTTGCGAGCCGGGGTCGTGCTATTTCGCGGTCCCTTCTCCTCACGTCCCGGTTCCGGGGCCGCCGGGAACCCGTCTGTCCGTTCACGGAAGGACACCTGATGCCCATGCGATTCTTCACACGCTGCATTCGCCCGTTCGCGTTGTTGGCGGCCGCCGGCTCGGCCGGTATCGCCTTCGCCGCTCCGCCGGTCGACGTCGGTGCGGCGGCCCGCGGAAGTACCACCGTGGACCGCGCGCTCGAAAGCCGCGCACGGGTGCTCGATCGGGCACGGATGTCGGGCCGCGCGACGGGCGACGCCGCTGCAACCGGGACGTTGTACGATCGTGGCGGGATGTTCGTGAACGGTTCAGCAAACGGAGCCGCGAACGCTGCCGCAGGCGGTGCCGCAGGCGGTGCAGCCGGTTCGGCGACTGTCACGACCGATCGCGGTCCCGGCGCCGCGGCTGCACTCGGCCTGGACGCGGCGGCCACGAAGCGGAACGGTCACGTCGCTTCGCAATTGGGATCCGGTCGTCTCGGGGCCGAGTTGCGCGGGGGAACGGGCGTTCAACTGGGACGCGGCTCCTCGCGAAATGACCGTCGCGGCGGAACGCAGGTCGAGACCGAAGGTCGCGGCGGCCTCGGGCTGGGGTTCGGCTGGCTGAAGCGCGACGAGCGGCGTCAAACGGCCGACGGCGCCGGCGTAAGCGTCGAAACGAACGGCTCGGCGGATGTGCGGATCGGTCGCGGACGAGGCCACGACCCTGCACGCATTCTGAGCCAGGCCGATGCGCATCTTGCCCGGCGGCTCGCCCAGATCGACCGGATGCGAGATCGCGCCGTCGAGCTTGGTGACGAAGCACTGCTGCAACAGGCCGACAAACTCGAAGTCCTCGCCCGCGCTCAGCATACGCAGCGAACGACCGGAGAGCACACCGTCGGTTCCGCGATGCGGACCTTCAACGAAGAGGGAAACGGCGACGAAACGGCGACCGAGCCGACCGGAACCGAGCCGGCCGATAGCGAAACGACGGTCAACGCGGGCGCGGAAGTCGGGACGACGGCAACAGCCGAAGTCGAAACCGACGAGGATCCGGTCGTCCAGGCCAGCGCCACCGTCGAAGCCGCTGCCGAGGTCGAGGCGACGCGCGAGTGAAATCACTGCTTCTGCGCGACCGCCGCGACGGCATTCCGGTCAATCGAAATCGCGTCGCTCCTCCGGTCTTCCGCTCGCAAAACGAGCAGGAGACCGGTTTTTCTGCGCCGATGCCGAAGAGGTTCGGTCGCCGGCTCGCAGGCGTGTCGCGACACGGTTCCGGCGGCGCGCCGGCGAATCCGGCGGTGCCGTCGAAACAACTGGTCGATTCGGGCGTATGATTGATCGAGCCGGCGACACGGCGACGGCCGTTCCGGCGAGGAGAGGATGGGGATGACGACGGCGCTGGTGTTGGAAAACGGGACGGGGTCCGATTCGGTTCTCGAACAGGTTCGCTGTCGCGAAGACTGGACGACCGAATGGGTCTCCGAACGCGACGAGGCACTCGAACGGCTGGCCGCCGGCAGGTTCGAGGTGTTGCTCGTCGACTCCGAGATGGTTCGCGACGGCAAGGACTGGCTGACGTCGGTGCGCGAGACCTATCCGAACCTGCCGGTCGTGCTGGTCACGTCGAATGCGTCTCACGAAGCGTCCGTCAAGGCGCTGTTGCTGGGTGCGGCGACCTTCGTGCCGCGAGATCGACTCGCCCGCGATCTCGTGGGGATCGTCGAGCGGATCATGGCGCTCGCCTGTTCCAACGGCGCTCCGACGGCCGGCCACGTGTTGTCGGCAACGTCGCATCGCTACGTCATGGGCAACGACCGCAGCGTCGTCGCCTCGGTGCTGCGCCATACCCAGATGGAACTCGAACGCTTCGGCATCTGCGAACGGCCCGACCGCCTGCGCGTCGCCGTCGCCCTCGAAGAAGCTCTCATCAATGCGATCGTGCACGGCAATCTCGAGGTCTCGTCGCAGCTGCGCGATCGCGGCGACGATTCGTTCGAGCGGGTCGTCTCCGAACGAGCGACCGCAGCACCGTTTCGAGATCGTCAGGCACGGCTGGAAGCGACGTTTCGAACGACCGACGCCACATTCGTCGTGACCGACGACGGACCCGGCTTCGACCCGACGGCGGTTCCCGACCCGACCGATCCCGAAAACCTCATTAAGCCCTACGGCCGCGGTCTCCTGCTGATGCGCACCTTCATGAACGAAGTGCGACACAATGCGGTGGGCAACGAGGTGACGCTGGTGAAATGGGCGGCGGGGAAATAGGAAGTGGGGAATCGGAAATCGGAAATCGGAAATCGGGGTTGGTCAGGGGGGAGTTGGAGGGGCTTGGCGGGGGCGTGGTCGGCGGTTTGAGGCTTCGGGGGCGAGTGTGGCGGCGATGGCGTATTCGCGGGCCGCTTCGTCTCGCTCGCCGAGTGCGGTCAGCGCATCGGCAAGCGCTGCGTGGGCGGCATCGGAGTCGGCGTCGATCGCGAGGCTTTGTCGAAGCAACGCCGCCGCCTCTCGACGCAAAGCTTCCGCCTGCCGGCGACCCTTTCTCGCTTCGTCTGCTTCGAGGGAGAACGGTGAAGTCGCCTGCAAGCCGTATGCGGCGGCGATGCGGCCGACCCGGTCGGCCTCGTCCAGCAGGTTGATGGCGAGGTGATACGGCGGTTCGGTCGTTCGCGGCGCCGCCGCGACGGCCGCTCGCAGCCGTGCGGTCGAAAGCTCGAACTCGCCGAGCTCTCGCAACATCAGCCCCGATTCGATCAGGATTGCCGCGTCGTGCGGTGCCTGTTGAACCGCCGTTTCCAGTTGTGCGCGTGCCGCGTCGCGCTGGTCCATCTCCCAAAGGATTCGGGCGTATTTCGTTTTCAGGAGGAGATCGCGGGGCATCAGCTCGATGGCCCGGTCGTATTCGGCCGTGACGCGTTCCGACGGAAATCCCGCGAGGAACAGGTGCTTTCCGAGATTGGTCCGCGTCACCGATTTCGCTTCGTCGATGCTGCCCGAAGGCACGTTGACCGGCACCGCGAGAACCGCGGCCAAACCCAGCGCAGCCGCGGCTAGCAACGGCCGCCGACGCTGCTCCCGCCGTCTGCGATCGCAGGCGAGCCGCGGCGAACGGGCGAGCCGTACCGCCTGCCACAGGCCCGCGGCCGCAAACAGCATCAACGGGGGCACGAGCGGAAACCGGTAACGGCCGAGCAGAAAGAACAGCAGCACGCTCACCGTGTAACCGACGATGATCAGCGTCGGCCAGGCAAACCGTCGTCGCCACTGCTTGTGCCGCAACAGCAAAACCGCGCCGAACCCCGCCAGCGGCACGAGCACGCCCATGTGCCAGACCCGCATCAGCGACGCGAGCAGCGTCGAGTGTTCGGCGTAGGTGTATTGGTCTTCGGTGTCGATGATTTCATGCTCGCCGCAGGCGTACCACAGCTTGCGGCCCAGCAGCGCCGTCCAGGCGAGCGGATCGGCGGCGATGTCGGCGAGCGTCCGGCTCGTCCAGTAGCGAGAGACCTCTCCGGGTGACAGCGGATAACCGGTCGCCTCTTCGGCGAGTTCAGTCGCGTCGACCCGTTCGAACAGCGGATCACCACGATCGAACCGCAACGGTTCGTACAGTCCGTTCGCCCCGGCGTGATTGCCGATGTAGAAGTTCGGCCCGAACTGGCTCGTCGTCAGATGCCACCCGTTTCCGACGTAACGGTTCCGCGCCGCGACGGGCAGCAGCACCGCCGCGATCCCCGTCAGAAACACCGCGATCCAACCGAACCGCCTGCGACCGAATCGGCCGAACGCCCACGCGATCCAGAGCGGAGCGAGCGCAGCCAGCACCAGGGCATGCTCGCGAACGAGTGTCAGCAGCCCCGTCGTCACGCCCGCCAGGAGCCAGCGAGTGATCGAGGCGGGTCGACGGGCGAGACCGGCCGCGACGGCGAGCAGTCCGCACACCAGAAACGACGTGAGCGTCGTCTTCTGGATCAATCCGTCGAAGAAGATCGCCGGCGGGTAGACTGCGAGCATCAGGCCGGCCGTCACTCCGGCCCGGCGCGTGACCAGCCTCGCACCGGCGACGGCGAGCAGCACGCAACCGGTCGCGCCGAGGAGACACTGGACGATTCGCGGCGCCCACGGCCCCTCGCCGAACGTCGCATAGATCGTTCCGAGAAAATACGGGTAGAGCGGCGCCTGATAGAAGACGTCGCTGCCCAGCCAGTCGCCGGCGGCGAGCCGTTTCGCCCAGGCGTCGTACGACCGTGCGTCGCCCATCACGACCTGCCACAGGGGCGAGTCGGAGACCTCCTGCAGGTAGACGAGACGGACGACGAGCGCGGCGACCCACAAGCCGCCCAGCCACAAGCCGAATCGAAGATGCGACCGCTGGACCGACACGACACGCGACGAAATCGAGGAACGGAGCCTTCGATTGTGACGTGATTGACAGGCCCGAGGGAAGCGAAAGCGATCCACCCTGCCGTTCTCACGTCGTCGTGCCGTGGCGAGGTCTCCCGACCCGGCCGCCACCAGAGCGAGTCTTTTTCCGTTGACGTTCCCTTGCTGGCGCGGTTGAGAAGCGGGCGGCGGGGATCGCTGTTCAACGCCTGCCAAACACCGGGAGGGATCGTTCCGATGAGCAGGTTGGGGTCGTACGTGGGGTGAGAATAGAGGGCCAGGATCTCGCCCGTACCCGGCACCATCGCGACGATGGCGCCGTTCATCTCCTGGGGGAAGATAGCGTGCGCGAAGCGTTGCAACTCCAGATCGAGCGTCAGTTGAATGTCCGCCCCCGGAATAGGATCATGGGCATCCTCGCCGGCAAAAGAGCCCATTACGCGTCCGCGCGCATCCACCTCCACAAAGCGGGCACCGGGAGTTCCTCCCAGCAACGCCTCATATTGCCGTTCGATCCCCGCCTTCCCCACCTCCTGCCCCATTCTGTAGTCGCCCCACCTCAGCGAATCGGACAGTTCGGCGGCGCTGATCTCGCCGACATATCCGATCAGGTGCGCTACCGCTTCGCCCTGCGGGTAGCGCCGCTCGGGTCGCGGCTCCAGCGTGATGGCGGGAAGATCGCTGCGGTGCTCTTCGATCCAGGAAACTTCGGGGAAGGCGAGGTTCGAAGCCACCAGCAATGGCTCACCGAGGTGCGCTCGCCGGTGCGCGGCCAGCGCCTCGATCATGGAATCGGTAAGCGTCAGAGGCTCCCGCAGACGACCCAGCACCAGCCAGGTGGAATCCGCGGAAAGGGGGTTGATCAGGAGATCGTAGGTGGTGACCGTCTCGGCGACCAATTCCCCGTTGCGGTCGTAAACCGCTCCCCGCGGTGCCGGAATCGGCAACCAGCGGAGGCGATTCTCGTCCGAGCGGAGCGCGTAGTCCTCGTTTTCTACAACCTGGGTGCGGAAAAATGCGGCACCGAGCGAGCTCAGCACCAGCGCGATGAATGCGGTGGAGAAGATGGCGCGCCGTCGCCGTGCGTGCGGATGGAACGGGTTCGTCGGTGACAAGAAGTAGGGTTACCTGGAAGGAATCTAAGGCGGCTGGTATGAACAGTTTCGAAGATAGTGGCGTGGGTGGTCGATTACCAGACATCGATGACCTGCCGTCCCTTGCCTACGCGGGCCTGGCTGCTATCTTCATCCATCCCCCAGGCGAGACGACCTACCGCGGCACAGTATTTGACGCGCACCGGTCCGTGGTCACCCACCTATTGGTTCGTGGCAATCCTCTTTTTTCCTGTTCCTTGAATTATCGGCAAGATGAGTGCAACGGCTCACTCACGTAGCGGTGCCGAGGATCCCAGTGCATCCGGCACCGCGGTTCGCGGCGTGATCGAGGTACTCTCCAGCGGCAACGGATTTCTCCGTTCCGCCGCGGAGGGCTTTCAATCGACGGCAGATGATGTGTTCGTGAGCCAGGGACTGGTTCGCCGCTTCGGGCTGCGCACCGGCGACCTGATCGAAGGCGACGCCGGGGCCCCTCCCGGACGCGGGAAGAGCCCGCCTCTCGCGAACATTCGAGCGGTGAACGGTCTTTCACCCGAAGCAGTGCGCCAGCGCCCTGCATTCGGCAGCCTCCCCGCGGCTTATCCCGACGACCAGCTGATGCTGGAGTTCGCCGGCGCCACACAAGGCCGCGACCTAACCAATCGCGTGGTCGATCTCATCGCGCCGCTCGGGAAGGGACAGCGCGCGCTGATCGTTGCCCCATCCCGAGCGGGCAAGACCATGCTCCTGCAGGCGATCATGAAGGGGATCGCGACCAACTACCCGGAGGCGCTCCTGCTCATCCTCCTGGTCGACGAGCGCCCCGAGGAAGTGACGGAGATGGAGATGTTCGGGGTGGGAGAGGTGATTGCTTCCTCGTTCGACTGCCCGGCCGACCGGCACGTTGCCGTTGCCGAAATGACGCTGGAGTACGCGCGCCGGCAGGTGGAGAGCGGCCTCGACGTGGTCATCGTCCTGGACTCGCTCACCCGTCTCGCTCGCGCCTACAACACCAGTGAGCGGGGGACGGGGAAGACGCTGTCCGGCGGGATCGACAGCGGCGCGCTCGAGAAGCCGAAGCGCTTCTTCGGCTCCGCGCGCAACGTTCCCGAGAAGGCGGGTGGCGGCAGCCTGACCATCATCGCCACGGCTCTGACCGAGACCGGCAGCCGCGGTGACGAGGTCATCTTCGAGGAATTCAAAGGCACGGGCAACGCCGAAATCGTGCTCGACCGCGAAATCGCCGAGAAGCGGATCTTCCCCGCCATCAACATCGAGAAGAGCGCCACCCGCAAGGAGGAGCTACTGCTGAGCCCCGCGGCGCTGGAAAAGGTTTACCAGCTTCGCCGCGCCCTCCATCCCCTCTCCCCCGCCGATGCCATCCAGGTCCTCCTCAAGCAGCTCTCGGACACGAAGTCGAATGCGGAGTTGATCGAGAAGATGAAGTGAGGGAGGGAGGGAAGGAGACAGGAGACAGGAGACAGGAG
>JBAQZJ010000246.1:0-37560 GCA_049790855.1 Planctomycetaceae bacterium
AATAAGGGCGTTGGGACGCCGCGAAACGCTCCCTGACGGTCGCGGCTCTGACGGGGAACGTTCACGGTCGCAAATCGAGGCACGCCGCTTCGCGGTCGTTGCGAACGTACAGAAACCCGCGGGCGAAGGCCGGATGGTTCCACGTTTTGCCTTCCAGCACCGGCACGCGGGCCAGCTCTTCGTACTTTTCCGGCGACGCCTTCACCGCGGCGAGCGTGCCGTCTTCGGCGAGGATCACGAGCGTCTCACCGAGCAGCACGATCTGACCGTACCCGTAGCGGCCTCGCTTCCACTGCCGCTCGCCGGTTTTGAACGCGTAACAGGCGAGAATGCCCTCGTCGACGCCGTAGAGGTATCCATCGTGAAGCACGGCGTCGTTGAATTTGAGCTTGAACTTGTTGTCGTTCCGCCAGACCGTCTCGACGTTCCAACTGTCGCCGTCCTTTACGATCTCCAGAAGCGCGCTGCCGATCGTGTAACCGCTGCTGAGAAACACCTGGTTGCCGACGACGATCGGCTGGGCGGCGTTGACCTTGGGCTGGTTCGTCCACGGCCCGAACGTCCAAAGCACGTCTCCGGTCTCCGGGTCGTAACTCTTCAAGCCGTCGCCGTCGAACACGAGCAAGTGCGGCACTCCATCGATCGTTTCGACCCGCGGCGCCGCATAACTCGCCGGCGAGTCACCGGCCGCCCAGACGACGTCCCCCGCTGCGGCATCGTAGGCGATCACGCCGCGACCCTGTCCGCCGCCCGGTGCGACGTAGACTTTGCCTTTCCACAGGCAGGGCGAGCCGGCCATGCCCCAGTCGATATTGCCGACCCGCTCGCCGTCGCCCGCGTCTTCCAGAATGTCGCGCTGCCACCTCACCGAGCCGGTCGCGGCATCGAGACAGTTCAGCAGACCGGTGGCGCCCTGTGCGTAGACGGCTCCGTCGCCGAACGTCGGCGTCGCCCGCGGTCCGTCGCCGCCGAGAGATTCACTGAACCTGACGGTGTCGGCATGGACCCAGTTCTGCTTGCCCGTCTTCGCGTCGTAGCAGACGACGACCTCTTCTTCGTCGCGCTGCTCCTGCGTGTAGAGCAGATCGCCGACGACTGCAAAGCTCGACCAGCCCAGCCCGATCGGCTGCGGCCCCCAGACGAACGCCGGCGGGTTCGCCTCCCAGTCAGTGCGAATCGTCGCCTGCGGTGCAATTCCGTTGCGTTGAGGTCCGCGGAATTGCGGCCAATCGCCCTCGCTGACGGCGACGGGAGCAGCGTCGCTCGCTTTGCCCGCCGTCTGTGACTTCGGTGTGCTGAAGTACGCCACGGCCCGCTCTTCGGGCGTCGGCTGCCAGCGAAATGCGAAGATCGGCATCATCTCGCCGCGGTAGCCGTCGATCCGGATGGCTCCTGCCGCGACGGCGGCCGTTGCGGCGACGCCGACGGCGCCGATCAGCCGTCCCCGCCAGCTCAGTCGGGCAAAGCCCAGCCACCAGATCGCCTGAATCAGCACGGCGAGGCAGAGCGCGGCGATCAACGCCGTCATCTGCAACGTCCGGTCGCCGTCGGCCAGTGCCCCGGTCGCAGACCAAGCTCCGGCGACGACGAACGGCGACAGAATCAGCAGGATCACCCCCGGCAGCCAGCGAACGCGACGGGGCGGATGCGATGCAGCAGGTTCGGCGGTCACGAGTCGGGTTCCCTTTCAGGCAAGGCCGTCCGGCGAGCGGCAGGCGTCAGCCTGCCGGTGCGTCGTGGGCACCATCAGCATTGGAACGTCGCTCGACGTTCGCAAGCCCGACGCGCCAGCGAGAGAACAAACTCGCGTCCCTTGTCGCCTGGTCCGATCTCGCGGGAATCTCCTGACACCGGTGCGTCGATCGAATCACGGCAGGAACCGTTCCGACTCGCCCGGCTTCGGCAGCCGGCAGAGATCCTTCTTTCCGAAGATCCGGTAGCGAGTCTTCGAGACCAGCTTGTAGACCAGCTCCCGCAGCGGCGCGGGAATGATCCAGAGCAGACGTGCGTAAAACCGGTAGCGTCCGCCGAGGTGCCGCAGCGTGCGGATCGCCGCCCGCGATCGGCGGTGGACGCCCTGCTCGTCGACGAGCACCACGCTGCGCAGATCCTGCGCATCAGCCGGCGGCAGCACCCGCGCCGCCGTCTCGCCCTGGAGCGGCGCGAATCGAAGGATGCCGGCCGTGTCCCGACGCAGCAGCCAGTTGACCGTCGCGTCGCACAACCCGCACACACCGTCGAAGAACAAGACCGGGTGCGTCGCCGGATCGACCGGCAGCGCCTCGGCAACGGTGGACGGAGTCGATTCCTGGGTCATCGCCGTGCCGTGAGAGAAAGTGCGTTCGACGGTCGCTATCGCAGGCACCATCGTAGCAGATCGTGATGCTTCACCGCTCCGACCGCGACGCCGCCCGAAACTTCACGCGGCGGTGGAAGACGACGTTCTCCACTCGAGTACCCCGGCTGCACGAAGAACGACCCGACGATACTCCCCTCTCCCTGGGGAGAGGGGCCGGGGGTGAGGGGCGTCGTTTGACGTGACTCTTCGAAACTCCTCAAGCAATCGCAGCTGCGGATCGTTGCAACACACGGAGGAACGCACAAGGCATCCCCTCACCCCTGACCCCTCTCCTCAAAGGAGAGGGGGACCGAGGACGCGGCCGGGATGGCGATCAGCCGAGGTTTTGTCTGGACGTTCAAAGCAATCGGGGTGCTGGACGCCGAAACTTCACCGGCCGGGCGATGCAAAGATCGGCGTTCGCTGTTATCTTCCCCCGCATCCTGTCTCCTCACGCTCCCGTTGAAATCCGACCGGTCGACCGTCATGGCCCTCGACGAGCAGCTCGTTCCGACCCGCCGCTTTCTTCGCCGTTGCCGGCTCGACCGGTCCCGGCTGAAGATCGCCGATTCGCTGGGCCAGGAGATCACGGGCGGAAAGCTGCTGATCGGCGCGATCCTGTTTCGGCGACTGCTCGAAAGGCACGTCCTCGACGCCGGCGAAAAGAACGTCGGCGTGCTGCTGCCGCCGAGCGTCGGCGGGGCGGTCGTCAACGCGGCGCTGGCGATCTCCCGCCGCGTCGCCGTGAACCTGAACTACTCGCTCACCGAGGACCAGGTCAACCACTGCATTCGCGAAGCCGGAGTCCGGCACGTCCTCACCAGCCGCAGGTTCCTCGAGAAGCGGCCGATGAAGCTCGACGCCGAGATCGTCTTCGTCGAGGAGCTGCGCAAGAACGCGACGAAGCTCGACACGGCCCGGGCGGCGTTCTGGGCGCTCGCCGCGCCGATGCCGCTGCTGGAGCGAAAGCTCGGCCTGACCGACGTAAGCCGCGACGAGCTGCTGACGATCATCTTCACCTCCGGCTCGACCAACGAGCCGAAGGGCGTGATGCTCAGCCAGGGGAACATCGACTCGAACATCACGGCGGTCGACGCGCTGATCCGCCTCGTCCCCGACGAGATGGTGCTCGGGGCGCTGCCGTTCTTTCATTCGTTCGGCTACACGATCACGCTCTGGTGGCCGCTGACGCTCGCCTCGGGTGTCGCGTACCACTTCAACCCCATGGACTCGCGGATCATCGGCGAGCTGTGCCAGAAATATCGCTGCACGACGATGATGGGCACGCCGACGTTCCTGCGGGGCTATGTGAAGCGCTGCACGCCGGCGCAGTTCGCCTCGCTCGACCTGGTCCTCATCGGGGCCGAGAAGTTGCCGCTCGACCTGCTCGAGGCCTTCAAGGCGAAGTTCGGCTTCGAGCCTTACGAAGGCTACGGCACGACGGAGCTGTCGCCGCTGGTCGCCGTCAACGTTCCCGAGCACCGCGCGACGTCGCCGTCGCTGGCGGGGGTGAAGCACGGAACCGTCGGCCGCGCCGTTCCCGGCGTCCGCGTCAAGACCGTCGATCCGGAGACCCTCGCCGACCTGCCGCAGGGCACGCCCGGCCTGCTGTTCGTGACCGGCGACAACGTCATGCAGGGGTATCTGAACCGGCCCGAGAAGACGGCCGAGGTCGTCCTCGACGGCTGGTACAACACCGGCGACATTGCGGTCGTCGACGACGACGGCTTCATCCGGATCACCGGCCGGCAAAGCCGGTTCTCGAAGATCGGCGGCGAAATGGTGCCGCACATCGGCATCGAGGAGTCGCTGATCCGAATCACCGGCGACGTCGGCGAGGAAGGCGAACTGCCGCTGTGCGTGACGGCGGTTCCCGACGAAAAGAAGGGCGAACGGCTCGTCGTGCTGCACCGCCCGTTGACCCGGCCGATCGACCTGGTCTTGCGCGAGTTCGGCGAAACGGGCGTGCCGAACCTCTGGATTCCCGACCGCACGAGCTTTTACGAAGTGGACGCGATTCCGGTCCTCGGATCGGGAAAGCTCGATCTCAAGCAGATCAAAACGATCGCCCTGGAACGGACTCACGTATCTGAGACGTATCAAGCCTGATCGACGCGAGACTTGCGACCCGTCGGCGGTCGGAGATCAGAGCCGCGACCCTCAGGGAGCGCTTTTCGGCATAGCTTCGTCGAGAATCGCTCCCTGACGGTCGCGGCTCCGATGCGTGAGCAAGCGACGCTTGACAGCATCGTTTACGGCCAATATGGTTCACCCAGTTACGTGAACCAGCCGTGACGCCGCGGTGTCTTCCCAAACGAAGCGCCGCAAAACCATACCAACGGGGGATTAGCTCAGCTGGGAGAGCGCTTGCATGGCATGCAAGAGGTCAGGGGTTCGAGCCCCCTATCCTCCACTCGTTCTAAGTTCTGCCGAGCGTTAGACTAACGCACCCTGGGACGGTCTCAGGCGCGGCCCGAAGTGGGAGCGGTTCAGTGGTAGTACTACCACTTTCCGCTTTTTCCGGGATTCGCGCCCCATGGCACGCAAGATTCGCGTTCCGTCCCTCCGTCTGCACGCCGCAACGGGTCAGGCCCGCGTCCTCATCGCAGGACGTCACTGCTACTTGGGCAAATACGGCAGCCCAGAAGCAGAGGAAAAGTATCGGCGGATCGTCGCCGAATTTCTCGTGTCCGGCGGTGCCACTACGCCTGCGACCGAACCCGCGCTGCCCGACTCGCTGACGATCGACTCCCTCGTACTCACGTACTGGCGACATGCTGAGCAGTACTACCGCAAGAACGGCAAGCCAACGTCGGAACTCTCCACGCTGAAGATGCCGCTACGAATCTTGCGGCGGCTCTACGGCTCGACTCCGGCCGCCGAGTTCGGGCCGCTGAAACTCAAAGCTGTTCGCGCGGAACTGCTTCGCGACAGTTCCGATCGTATAACGACGATTGAAGACGATCCAAAGTCCTGTGGTCAGTGCCGGGCAACAGCGAATCGTAGCGTTGGCCGGATACGGCGAATGTTCGCTTGGGCCGCCGAGAACGAACTGGTGCCGGCAGGTGTCCTGCACGGACTGAAATCAGTCGCAGGGCTCCGGAAAGGACGTACAACTGCCCGCGAAACGCCGCCTATTCGTCCTGTCGCCAACGCAGACATCAACGCAATCCTGCCGCATGTCAGCCGGCAAGTGTGCGACATGATCCGCCTGCAACTGCTCGCCGGCGCTCGTCCGGGCGAAATCCTGTCGCTTCGACCATGTGACATCGATCGCGAGAATGAAATTTGGGAATACGTACCCGAAAGCCACAAAACGGAACATCACGGTCGTCAACGGCGGCTGTTCTTCGGCCCTCGCGCCCAGGCGATCGTGCTGCCGTATCTCGACAATCGGCCAGCAGATTCATATTGCTTCAGCCCGGTAGAAGCTGAAGCGGAGCGACTTTCGGCGCTTCATGCGAAGCGAACGACTCCGATTTCATGCGGAAACCGCCCCGGCAAGAATCGAAAGTCTCGACCGAAGCTAGCACCGGGGGATCGGTACACGCTTGCCGCCTATCGGCGAACCATCGAGCGAGCATGCCGGGCCGCGAAGGTCGAAGTATGGAGCCCCAATCGTCTGCGCCATTCCCGAGCGACCGATCTTCGCCGCCAATACGGCATCGAAGCCGCGCAGACAGTCCTTGGCCACGCGGAACTTGCCGTGACGCAGGTCTACGCCGAGCGAGACTTCGCCGCGGCCCGCAAGATCATGGCTGAGGTCGGATAGGCCGTCGTCACGACGGAAATTGAACCGCGGGCGAAATGACGGCGGTGGTGGGTGTGTGAGCACCGGCTACCGCCTCTGCTTTTCAGAACGCCGCCCGTAGATTCAGGATCGGCAACTGACAAACTCCGCTCTCAGCCGGACCGGACGAAGCCGACGAGCACGCAGTTTCGAGGCGAATCAGGTTTTGACACATAGGGGGCCCTTTGTGACAAAACAGAAAACGGCAGCCCATTCCCAGAACCGCACAATTCCGTCGAATTGCTGACCAAAATCGGCGCCGTGGTAAGCTGCGAAGGTTTGAAAGCTATCGCGAGTGCTCAGCGAGGCCGAGTTACCTGGACAGGTTCCATCGTTCGGAGTTTCCAGAACTCTCGATGGTTGGTTTCCAAGGATCGTTGAGCTTCCATACGCCCTTCTGGCCTGTGGGTGCGACGATACCGGCCCTTTTCAACTGCTGTAGATCAAGCTGAATCTGCCGCAGGCTCTTCCCAGTGCGTTCGGCCAAATCGACGGACTGGACCGTGGCGTCCCGAGCTGGATCCATCCCGCCCCAATCCGTTCGGCTGCGATCCGAAAGCGCAACGATTGCTAATAAAGATTTACTAGCGATCATTGCGCCAAGTTCGGAATAAACCTTCCCGACGGAGTCTGACAGATTGGAGAGCAGATTGGGGTCGAGGGTCGGCAGTCCCAGCGGCTCATCCGAAAACACGATCGCGTCGATCCCATCCGGAAGATGGGTCCGAGCCCGTCCAATCGCCTGGTGCAGTGCCGCGCGGACAAGTGCCACGTGCATGGCCTCCCAGCGGGCGTGGCCGTAGCCGCGGCCGAAGACGGGAAACTCGCGACCTTCGGTCGTGAATGCAGTCCAGGGCTTGTCCCCCCAGCAGCCATCGTCACAAGCGGCCGCGTATTCGCCCAATTGCGTCAGTCCGGTGGCAATCGCCAGCGCCGGTAATCGTGGTGTGCCGAGTACGACGAGCAGGTCGCAATTCTGGATCCATTCGTTGCTGCCGCGGCCAGCATCTCCCCAAAAGTGCTCCGTGGCGACGATCCGTTGCAGAAACTGAGGTTCGAGCTTCTTGAGGTGTGCTTTGTGGTCCTGATGGCAGAGAATGCCGACTCGGGTCCGCTCGGGGAACAGGGCCAGCGCTTCCCGAACGTATGCCCGAACTGTTTTGCCGCCCGTAGAAATCGTGACGTCTTTGGTGACTTGCACGAGACGCTTCTGAGGCGGCAGCCAGACGGGTTCAACGACTTGGGAAAGCGATTCGCCAAGGGCAGCTTCCAACCGCCATTGTTCCATCGTGGCGTCGCTGAACCAGACAGTGCCCGCCGGACGTTCGTTCTTGAAGACAGCCCGCAACGTGGGTTCTCCGGCGGGCAGATTCTCGCCCGGTCCGTACATCGTGTCGCGAAAGAGAACGAGCGCATGCAGGCGGCCTTCCGCCGCGGCGAGCAGTACGCGAAGTACGTGCTGACGGGGAATGTGCTTGAATTCTTTCGCCACCGTCCAGAGCAGCCAGTCAATTCGGGGCGGTCGCTGGACGCCGCCTGGCAGCGGCACAACGTGCAGCCGCTCGTTCAAGCTGTCCGCTGCCTCCAGAATCGCTCGCGAGATGTTGGCCATGTTTCGCAGAAATGGATCGACGGCCGGACCCGATGCGTCCCGTTCCTGTTTGTACAACCAGTCAAGTCGCCGCGGGTCGTTGAACAAATCGGTGAAGAATTTGTCGAACTCTCTCACGGCCGCCAGGTCCACGTTTTCCAAGGGACGCAAAATGTGGATCGCGTCCTCTTGAACTGAGACGTATGCTCGGCCCTTGGCGACCGCGGCGAAACCGCGAAATTGCAGCCGCGCATGCGTCGCGACGACAATCAGGCTCTCTGCTGCCTGATGCGTCAGAAACAGATACCCCTCGGACTGGCATCGTTTCTGAAAGGGGCAGTCCTGGCAGACGGCAATTGTCACGGAGAGCCCGGCGGCTTCGGCGAGATCAGCTTCTTCATTCCAGCAGGTGATGAAGTTCTTGATCGAGCCCGTTCCGCAACAATGCCGGCAACTGGATTCCGGCGGTCCCGGCGGATCGATTCCGCAATAGGCGCAAAGGACTGCTTTCTTGGATGGCTTCGTGGTTCGTTTCGGGAAGTGGACGACGGGCAGTCGGCGCAGGTGCCGGAACTCACGGACCAGCGCCTCGGCATCGCGGTGACTGGGTACGGCGAACAGCGACTGCTGGGGCAACTGCTCCGCCGCAGCTTGCATACAGGCATACGTCTTGCCTGAGCCGGTTCCCGACCGATCGAGGAACGCACCGTCCTCGCCCAGGGAGTCGAGGCGGACCTCGATGAGCGAGTCGCGGACGTTTTGCAATCGGGCATCCGCCTCCCGATCCGAAGATTCGGACCGGGAGGCGGAATGGTTGCCCTGTGATGGCTGGTTCACGGACCGCGCTTCCTCACGCGGGCCTGGACCAGACTCTCAACAACTGCTTCCAGACGTACTCTGGCGAGAACGGCGGCAGACATCCCGCGTTCCATTCCAGGAACAGCGCGTAGGCTTCCTCGATCGTGAGCGAAAACTTGGTGCGGATGCACCAGATCAGTCGCCAGAAATGATTGTCGCCGCCCTGCCCCTCGGTGGCTGGTCCCGACTTTTCGAGATACGTTCTCGCCCGCCCCAGAATCTCCTCCTTGGCCAGCGTTGCCTTCGGAGACGATTGGGATCTGGCGATGTGCTCGGGGAGCAGCATCACGAACTGCGGCGGGAATTCGGCCGGCAACTGATAGTTCCGGGCCTCCGCCAGGATCATCCTCGGCGGGTGCAGCGGTGTCGCGAGAATCAGTCGAGCGGCATCACCGCCAGAAACGAGCCCGCCCGGTGTCAGCACCCGCGTCCAATGCGACCGCGTGTGATGCCGGCCCGGCAGCCGCAGAGCGGAACCGAACTGCAGTCCCTTGAGGGTCGGCTGCTTCGGAAACGTTTCCGGCTCCGAAATTCCGTACGACTGCCAGTCCCGCACAAGCCACTTCGCGAATCGATAGGCCATTTGCGAATCGACAGGCTCGGTGAACAGCACCAGGACGTGAATCCCGCCGCGGCCATCGGAATCCATCACCAGCGGTGTGATTCCAATCGACAGCAATCGATTTGAGATGGCGACGCCAAAGTTCCAGTTCCGCATGGCGAGATCAGGATTGTCGTCGTGACAATCGAGATCGATCCCGATCCAGCGACAGGTGCCCACGGCCGACGTCGCGTGAAATGCGACGAGATTGCCGACGTCAGCTCCGGAAAAGTGCCAACAGACTCGCTTCCTCGGAACCTTGTCCTTCACCGTCCACATCTTGCGGCCGTCCGTTCGCCTGCTCATGGGCAAGTAGCGCACGTAGGCATCGGTTCGGTTCAGCAGATGCCGCAGCGCCCAATCCGCGAGATAACCGGAATGGAACGGCCACTCGGCGAGATACTGCTCGAACGACTTCTCTTGATTGAACTCAGGCATCCCTCAACTCCTTTCGCCAAAGCGAAAATGAATGGACTGACCTCCGCGCGCACCGGGAGCGCAGAAGGCAGCCCACGGGGGTTTTTCCGGCCTACATCGGCCGGAGATTCACAGAGTCAGCGAGGTCACAGACCCAACGCATCGAGTTCCCGCGCAACACGTTCCTGCTCGCGGCGCTGGGGATTCGAGAACCCACCGTTTCCGGGATTTCGCGACGTTTGATTTTGAGCGGCCAGAAAGCGGCGGCAGGCTTCGCGGCTCGTATAAATACGGCCACCACAGGCCACCGTTTCCAGTAGGTGCCCCCGGACTCCTTTCCGGGCGTAGCGGTGAATCGTCGCGATATGCGGCCTACCCGGCAGTTCCTTCGCGGCCTCCGACATGGAGATCAGCGATTCGTCCAAAAGTTGCATGCGTCTGCCTCCGTTCGTTCTGCGTTGGGCGTCCAACGACGCCCCGGAGAACAATAGACGCATTGGCGCGAAGGGCCCCCGCGAGCGAAAGATTTTTTTTCTGCGGGTGCCTGCGCAGATTTTCGCGGGCGTTTGAAGAAGAAACTTTCGGAGCAAGAGCCGATTGGCGGCGTTCAAAACCGCCTCAAAAGTGGCTCAAAACCGCCCGAAAACCGCAGCTCGCCCTCCGGAAGAAATCCCATTCGCCTGAACGCGAAAGACTGAGGCGCATTTGAATTTTCCGAAGGGCCGGAAAAATTGCGTCGATGTTTTCCAGATTGGGAAATCAGAACTTCCTCGCGGTGACACCGAACGACGAAAAATCTCGAATACCGACGGCCCGACCTGGCCGAATTTCACATTCCGACAAAGAACGTGCTCCGAAGTTTTCGCTGCATTCGGCCGTATGCCGGTCCCGGTGTACGATACGAGCAGGCCTGATGATGACGAAGACGGCTCAGGCAGAGGGCTTCGCCGAGTTGATGTCATTCCACTTCGGAAAGACCGACTTCAATCGTTCCACCGTGTGCCGCCACTTCGGGGTCGTTGGTTTGCAGACGGTGTTCTGGTTGCCGAACAGGCCGACTTCGTCGAAGGCCTGATCTTCGGGCACGGTGTCCAGCCAGGTCACCTTCACGAAATGTTCGGCCTTATCGAGATCGGCGGCGGACTGCCGATACAGGGACGCATGCTGCAGAACGTTGAGAGCGGGTTTTTCTCCCTCATCCGTCGTCACCGTGAAGTCGTTCACGTTCACCACCGGCTCAGTGACGACTCCGACGCCGACGTAGCCTTTCTGGGGTACCTTGACCCACACGCGGTCACCCGGTGACAGCAGTTTGAGCGTCTTCGTGTACCAGCTGCCGCCGCCGGCACTGATGTAGCCAAACTTGCGGGCATCGTCCCAGGAGCGTGACGTCGTGGTCCCGAACGAGACGTAGAACTCGCCGTTCCAGGGCTCTTTGTCACCGGCAGTCTTACTCGTCGCCCCGACATTCGCCTGCGTTTCGGCCGGGTCGATCAGCCAGGCCCGACTGAGAAGCTGCTCGCCGCCGCATTGAAAGACCTGGAAGAAGATCGCGTTGATGGCGATGTCGCGGGCGTTGAGGTAGCCGATGATCCGCTCGGTCGAGTCGTCGAGTTCCGAGGCGACAATCACGATCTGATGCGACTGGTTCAGTGATTCCTCGTCGAGTTCTTCGTGGAAGAGGTCGCGGAAGGCGTCGCTCAGGCTCTTGCCGGGACAAAACCGTTCGTGGATCTGCGCGAGGCGCTCGGCCGTCAGGTTCTCGACCCACGAGGCGTAATCGATCGATTGGGCGACGATCTCGCGGGGTGTCTTGTCGCGTTTGAGTTCGATCAGGACGAGTGAGCCGTCGGGCGCGATCGCGAGCAAGTCGATGATGCCGCCGAAATTGGTCCGCTCCTGCCGGCCGATGAGCAGCCAGTCGCTCGACAGGATCGCCGGGCAGGCGACGATCATGTCTTCGAGCATCTTCTCGCTCACCAGCTTGCATGCGGCCAGCGATTCAGGACTCGTTCCGACCTTCCAGATGGCGTGTTGAATGGGCATCAGGTTTCGATCAACAGTCGCAGGGCTCGGTGGAGATCAGTCGTCAGACAGCGACACGACACGGTATTCGACGGGAAGCTGGAACTCCCGTTGCAGTCGTGCGAGGTATGCCTTGTCGTTCGCGGGAAGCGGCTGTCGGCCGACGATGATCAGTTTCGGCGGCATCGGATGCTTTCGGCTCGGGTGAAAAGCGTATTCGAGAATCTGCCCCAGCGCCTGCCGGATCACCGATCGGGGTTCGAGGTCCGATTTGATTTCAAACAACAGCAGTTCCGTATTCGTCCGGACGGTGACGTCGACGAAGTCCTGCTCGCGCTGCACCCGAGCTTTGGGGTACTCCTTTCGAAGCTCCTCCATCAGCTTCGCCTGCATGCGGGCATGTTCCGGCGTGCATTCGACGGCGGAGACAGCGTGTCGCAGATACGACTTCGCCTCTGGTAGAACGTCCGAGCCGGTCCGCTTGGCGACCTTGATCGTTTTGCCGGCCAGTTTCGATTCCTCGTAGAGTTGATAGCGAGGTCGTTTCTGGATCGGATCGTCGGCTGCGGCGTAAGTACCAGGCGGAAAGAACAAGACATTGTCCCAGCGGTAGCGCACGTTGAGCACATCATGCGTCCATTCGGCCGCGCCCAATGCCGAGACGTCTCCTCCGACGGCACGGATTTCCTGCTTCATGATTTTGAACCAGCCGCGCCGCTTGAACTCTTTCAAGGCGTCTTCGGCCTGCCGGTTCGTCAGGCATTCGACCGCCTCGATTGTGGCGACATAGCGTCGCCGCTTGTCGGGATGGATCGTGAAGAGCGTCACGTCGAAGGGTTTGCCTTCGCGGACGAGCCTTGCGTAGCTCTTGTTGACGCCCTGAATGAAGGCATACCGCCAGCCATCGATCAGCCAGTCGGCTCGGAAGAGCCAGTCTTCGTGCCCGAAGCCGTACTTGTGGTTGTACGTGCCGGGGCTTTCGTACTCGCGGGCATCGCCGGTCGGCCGTTGCCAGTTGGATCGATTGAAGGCGATGCGGGTGAAGGCGCACATGTCGTCAATTCGGCAACGAGGGCGTCGAGCAGCTTCGCGGCTGTCTCACGCGAAGCCGTAAGTTGCGCTTCGAGTTGGTCCACGAGGGCCATCAGTTGATCGACTTTGGTGACGATGCGGCGTTGTTCTGTCAGCGGGCATACTGGAAACAGAGCCCTTAGCACTCGATCTGGCGAAGTATGCCTGACCTTCATTCCGGTGCAGCTTCTTGCCAACTCACCTCTAAAGTAGTCGGAGTTGAAGAACCAGAACGCGAACTCAGGGGTAACAGCTTTAGAGAAGTTGAGCTTCCCGAGACGTTGGTTGTGGATATAGATCTTGCCATCATCAGGTATGAAGGCTGGACTCCCCAATAGGCCCGCCGCTTGTTCCGTCATTGGGATGATGAGATCGCCGGGCTTGAAGATGAACTCCGCGTCGACCGGGCCAGTGTAGTACTTTCTCTTCGATTCTCGGTCTCGAAAGCCACCCCTCTCGAAGAAGTTTCCAGGTGTAGTCAGAACGAAAGGTGCCGGCTCGTTGGTGAAGTACTTACTTTCGAAAGCGTATCCGTGTTTGAGACTGGCGACGTCTCCAAGGCGAGCCCACGTCCACGACGGAGGTAGCTGGAATGGTTTTTCACTTTCCTCGATCGGCTTCGCCCATTTCGGGATCTTTTCTTTGGGCTTCCGACCTGCATTCAGGATCACTTTGTCCTGTTCGCAGCCTGTCTCCTGGGCAATGAGTCTGCCCCGAAACGCCAGCGTCAGAATCGCCTTCCGCAGTTCCGCCGGTGAGATGCTGTAGGACTTGTGGAAGAGGTAGTCGAGGTTGTCACCGGTGGGGGCGGCGGTGAAGCGGGCGAGGGAGGCGCGGGCGAGCGCGGCGTGCCGCGTCTCTCGTTCCCGCTGCTGCTCTTCCAGCCGATCACACAACCCCATCAACTCATTCACTTTCGCCACGATGCGCTTTTGCTCGGCGAGTGGTGGAAGAGGAAATGGAAGTGGGCGCATTCTTCCCAAAGAAATGTTCGCAATGTTGGTCGTCTGGCTGGAACTGATTCGAAACGCTGCCTGCATTCGCGGGCTTCTGAGAACGTACAGCAGGAAATAGGGCTCTATGAGGATCGGCCTTATAGCGGCCAGGAACGCGCCAAAGGTCGATCGTTGCGGGACGTGTCGAACCACGGCAACTTTTCCCACTAGCTCATAGCTGTTGGCCATCGAGATGATTACGTCGTCTCGCTGCACCCATTGGTCGTCACGGCCTACGTACGACTCGGGGATGTAGATGAGGTCATCCCAGTCGATTTCGGCCTGAACGCTCGCAGTCCTGAGACAGGCGATGCTTCCCTCCCCGTTTTCGGCTGACTTCACACCCCCGGGAAAAGAGACGCCGCGAACGATTTCACTTACCTCACCAAGCGATGCGAGTGCCCACGAGGACGGAAGAGTCAGCGAGTGAAGAGCGGATTCAGCTTGTTCTTCGTCTGGCTTCGATTTGCCTTTCTTAGATGGCGGGTGCTTGCTGCGGATCTGTGTGAGTAAGAGTTCGCCTTCACCTTCCTCCGAACGCTGTTCCGCTAACTTTCCTTCTGAAGCCAAATCAAGAATGAGCCCACGCATCTTCGCGACGGCATGCGGCGCAGCAGCAAACAGCTCGAACTTCTCAAAGAAGCTGCTAAGCGTCCCATCCATTGGAGGCAGCGGTTCCCGTTTCATCAGGCTCCCTCCCCCGCCGTCCACTCCAGCAGCTTCCGCTTGAGCAGATCTTTCGAAGGCAGGTAGAGCTGATACTCGCGGGCGTGAACGTTCGCGTCGTCAGGCAGTGTGAGTTCGACGATCGCCTGCTTCTTCGATTTGCAGAGGAGCAATCCGATCGTGGGGTTCTCCTCGGGCAGCTTCACGTGACGGTCGAAGTAGTTCACGTACATCTGCATCTGGCCGAGGTCCTGATGCGTCAGCTTGTCGAGCTTGAGGTCGATCAGGACGTAGCAGCGGAGCAAGCGGTTGTAGAATACGAGGTCCACAAAGTAGTGATCTTCGTCGAACGTGAACCGCCGCTGGCGGGACTCGAACAAGAAGCCCTTGCCGAGTTCGAGCAGGAAGTGCTCCAGATGGTCGATGAGGGCCGATTCGAGATCGGTTTCGGAATAGGCGGCCCGCTCGTCGAGACCCAGAAACTCCAGAACGTACGGTTCCTTGAGAATGTCCTGCGGACGCGTCACGAGCTGGCCTTCGGTTGCCAGCTGGCGGAGCGACTGCTTGTCGCGACTGAGCGCCAGCCGCTCATAGAGGCCGCAGGCTTTCTGCCGTTTCAGCTCCGACAGCGACCAGCCTTCGTTCGCGGCTTCGATCTCATAGAAGCTGCGCTCGGCGGGATCTTTGATCCCCATGAGCAGCACATAATGCGACCAACTGAGCCGGAACGGCGTCGAGCGAGATTGCCCAGACAGTGTCTGGGCAATTGGCAGCTCGCTCGCCGATCGAGATTTCCGAGACAGTGTCTCGGAAATTGAAGAATCGGTCAAAAAACTGGCGGAGACGGCATCGGAGAGCAATTTCCGAGACACCGTCGCGGAAATTGGAACGCGGTCGCCGAAGGTGGTGTAGAACTTCCGCATGAGCGAAAGGTTGTCCTGCGAAAACCCTCGCCCGAACTCATCTGTCAGGCGTGCCGATAGCTCCTTCAACAGTTCGGCGCCGTAGGCAGCCCGCTCTTCGCCCTTCTGCTCCTGCTCGACGATCCGCCGCCCTATCTCGAAGTTCGTCATCACCTGCAAGGCATTGACGGTCGCTGCCGCGGTGGTGCGAGCCGATTGGATGAGGTCGCGGACCTCGGCGATGAGCGGTGCCAGGTCGGACGCCTGTGATCTGCGGACAGGAGCGACCGTCTTGCGAGCAGCTTTTTTTTTCATCGACTCAGCGCCTCCAGCAACTGAGCCTTCAACTGGTTCCGCGTCTCGGCGATCTGCGCGAGCAGCTTTTCGTATTCCGGCAGCAAGTGCTCGACGTTGCCGGGGCCGGTGTCGGCGTTGTGCGGATTCTTGAGGTCAAGGTTGTAGTTGCTGGCTTTGATGTCATCGATCGACACTCGCCAGGCCTGCTCGTTCTCGACGCGAGCGGCGAAGCCGTCCTGCTCGCTCCCCCACCAGGCTTTCTCGACGTCGAACTCTTCGATGCGAATCGGCTTCGTCTTGTTGTAGCTCTTCGCACCCGGCGGATAGGGATGCTCGTAGTACCAGACCTGCGTCGTCGGCTGGCCTTTGGTGAAGAAGAGGAGATTCGTGCGGATGCCGGTGTAGGGATTGAAGACGCCGTTCGGCAGGCGGACGATCGTGTGCAGGTTGCAGTTGGCCAGCAGCGCTTCTTTGATGCGGGTCTTCACGCCTTCGCCGAAGAGGGTGCCGTCGGGAAGAACGAGGCCGGCGCGTCCGCCGGGCTTGAGGATCTTCATCAGCAGCACGAGGAAGAGATCCGCGGTCTCGCGTGTGCGGAACTCGGCGGGGAAATTCGCTTCGATGCCGTCTTCTTCCATGCCGCCGAAGGGGGGATTCGTCACGACGACGTCGACGCGTTCTTTCGGCCCCCAGTCTCGCAGCGGTCGGGCGAGCGTATTGTCGTGACGAACGCTCGAAGGCACGTCGATGCCGTGCAGGAGCAGATTTGTCATGCACAGGATGTGCGGCAGGTGCTTCTTTTCGATGCCGGCAAAGCAGTCCTGAATCGTGCGTTCGTCGGCCTCGGTCTTCGCCTGCTTCCGCAAGTGTTCGATCGCACAGACGAGGAAGCCGCCGGTGCCGCAGGCGGGATCGAGGATCTTCTCTCCCAGGCGGGGATTGACCTGCTCGACGATGAACTGAGTCACGGCGCGAGGGGTGTAGAACTCGCCCGCATTGCCCGCCGATTGCAGATCTTTCAGCAACTTCTCGTAGATGTCGCCGAACATGTGGCGATCGTGCGAGGCGTTGAAGTCGATGCCGTTGATCTTGTTGATCACCTGCCGCATCAGCGTGCCGTTTTTCATGTAGTTGTTCGCATCCTCGAAGGTGGTGCGAATCAACGTCGCGAGCTTGTCTCCGGCACCGACGGCGAGATTTTTGAGTTTCGGCAACAGCGTGTTGTTGACGAAGTCGAGCAGCGCATCGCCGGTGATGCCTTCTTCATCGGTGGCCCATGACGACCAGCGCAGGTGCTGCGGAAGGGGCGACTTGTAGTTGTCGCGGAGGAGTTCGAGTTCTTTCTCGCGATCGTCGAAGATCTTGAGGAAGAACATCCAGCCGAGCTGTTCCAGACGCTGCGCATCGCCGTACGTGCCGGCATCCTTGCGCATGATGTCCTGGATCGACTTGATCAGGTTCGAGACGTTGGCCATCGGGTCAAACAGCCTGGTGGTAGAGAGCGGCTTCGAGTTCGTGGATTGCGGCAAGGTAGCCCGCTTTGCCGCCGAAGAGCTTAATAATCTCAATCGGCGTTCCGAACCGGGTCAGCGGATCGACTTTGAGAATGTCGAGCGATTCGACGCTCAAGATGCCGGCATCGGCGTACTTCTGCAGCAGTGCTTCGAGAACAGCCCGTGCCTGATCGCCATACTTGCCAAAGATGTTCCGTTTCTTGACCCGATTGGCACGCTCGCGACGTGTCAGCGGCGGTTGATCAAAGGCAACGTGGCAGATGAGATCGAAGGCATCGAGATCGCTGCCGACCTGGATGGCAAGCTCGTCGAAGAAAACGCCCTTGGCGGCGAGTTCTTCGAGAATCACCTGTTTTCGCTCGGCGGCCGTCCAGCAGGTCAGGAACTCATCGAGCGACGCGTAGGTGTTCCGGACGGCTTTCTGCGAATAATCGATCAGGGATTCGGTGATGAGCTTGCCATGCTCGTCGAGATACTGCACCCGTTCGGTCGCGACCGAGACCGGGACATCGTTGACGTAGTATTTCACGACCCCAGGCGGAGGAGGATCGCCCCCAGAGCCGCCGGGCGGATCGGTGATCGCACCTCCTGTCGGCTCGTCGTCGACAGGTTCCGGAGGAGATTCAGGCGGTTCTTCGGGCGGGATGACGGGATCCGTCGGTTTCGGCTCGTAGATCTGAACGGGGTCGCCGTCAAAGTTCGGATCGGCGAACTGAGCAGTGGCCCGCTTGAAATCCATGATTGTGAAGTAGAGCTTGTCGTAGTCCTCGTTGATCCGTGTGCCGCGGCCGATGATCTGCTTGAACTCGGTCGGCGAGTTGATCGTCTGGTCGAGTACGATCAGACGGCAGGTTTGGGCATCGACACCGGTCGTCATCAGCTTCGAGGTCGTCGCGATGACGGGATAGATCGATTCGGGATCGATGAAGTTGTCGAGCTGGGCCTTGCCCTCGTCATTGTCGCCGGTGATCCGCATCACGTACTTGTTGTTCGCGGCCGCCAGGTCGGGGTTCGCGTTCACCATCGCCTGCCGCATCCGCTCGGCATGGTCAATGTTCTCGCAGAAAATGATCGTCTTCGAGAAACGGTCGGTCGCTTTGAGAAGCTCGGTGACCTTGGCGGCGACGACTTCCGTGCGCTTCTCCAGGATGAGATTGCGGTCGAAATCGCGAGCGTTGTATTCGCGGTCCTCGATGATGTTGCCGTACTTGTCTTTCCGGCCCACTTCGGGACGCCAGCCGTCGAGGTCTTTGTCGAGACCGATGCGAATGACCTTGTAGGGTGCGAGAAACCCGTCGTCGATTCCCTGCCGCAGCGAATAGGTGTAAACGGGTTCGTTGAAGTACTCGATGTTGGAAACGCCTTCGGTTTCCTTCGGTGTCGCGGTGAGACCGATCTGCGTTGCGGATGAGAAGTATTCGAGAACCTTCCGCCAGTTCGCATCGTCGGCCGCGCTGCCCCGATGGCACTCGTCGACGATGACGAGGTCGAAGAAGTCCGGAGAGAACTGCTTGTAAATGTTCTGGTCGTCTTCGGTGCCCGTGACCGCCTGGTAGAGACTGAGATAGATCTCGTAGGACTTGTCGACCGTCCGATTGGTGATCTTGGTCATCGCCTGCCCGAACGGCTTGAAGTCGTTCGTTTTCGTCTGATCGGCAAGGATGTTGCGGTCGACGAGGAAAAGGATGCGCTTCTTCGCTCCCGATTTCCAAAGCCTCCAGATGATTTGAAACGCGGTGTACGTCTTGCCGGTGCCAGTCGCCATGACAAGCAGGATGCGGTCCTGACCACGGGCAATCGCATCGACCGTGCGATTGATGGCGACGAGCTGGTAGTACCGCGGCACCTTGCCGGACCCGTCGTCGTAGTAATCCTGAGTCGCGACCGCTTCCTGGTCGGGCGTGTAACCCTTCGCGATCCGGTAGCGTGCCCAGAGATCCTCGGGAGTCGGAAACTGATCGAGCGGGATCTCGCGCGTCACCGGGCCGCTGGTGACGGTGCGGTCGTGCTCAAGAAAGGCATCGCCGTTGGAGCTGTACGCGAACGGAACGTCGAGGATTTCCGCGTACTCGAGCGCCTGCTGCATTCCGTCGCCGACCGAGTGGTTGTTGTCCTTGGCCTCGACGACGGCGATCGGGATGTTGGGCTTGTAGTAGAGGAGGTAGTCAGCCTTCTTGACTTGACCCCGCTTCACCGTCTTGCCGCGAACGATCACCCGACCGCGCGTGAAACAGAACTCTTCGCGGATCTGCGTCATCACGTCCCATCCGGAGCCGTCAGCTCCGACGATGGCGGGCGTGATGTATTTCGTGCGAATGTCCGCTTCGGTCAGTTGTTTCTTGTCCATCACGCGGAAATCAACTGCGAACCGGTCACTCGTGCGGCAGAGCCATGGCTCGCCGCCAGCCAGACCTGCGGACCCGACGTCACCAAGCCGTGCAGCTTGCCAGCCCCGACGAGGTGAACACACAGGGAATCAGCCTATCGAACCCGCAGTTTCGGCGAAACGGTTGCCGGTTCAGGGTCCGTGCTCAACGCCTGACGGCGTCATCGAACGAATCACCATCAAATACCGTTTCACCGGGTCATTTTCGGCAACGTGCTCAACGCCTGACGGCGTCATCGAACGAATCACGAACGCTGAGCAGCTATCCGAAATCGCTCGCCGGTGTGCTCAACGCCTGACGGCGTCATCGAACGAATCACTCTCAATCTCCCGCAGCAAAGCGTCCAGCGCTTCGGGTGCTCAACGCCTGACGGCGTCATCGAACGAATCACAAGCGATCGTTGAGAAACACAAGCCGCCCAAGCCCGAGGTGCTCAACGCCTGACGGCGTCATCGAACGAATCACGCGAAGTCGAACGGCAGCGGGCGTCGGCGATCGAGAGCGTGCTCAACGCCTGACGGCGTCATCGAACGAATCACATAGATGGCTCTCGATCTTTGGCACGGCATCCCCGTGTGCTCAACGCCTGACGGCGTCATCGAACGAATCACTGCGTAGAGGATCGAGACCGTTTCGAAGCTGTCGACCCGTGCTCAACGCCTGACGGCGTCATCGAACGAATCACGGTGCGGTGCAACGAAAACCAGTCGCTCACGCTGACGTGCTCAACGCCTGACGGCGTCATCGAACGAATCACAACGCTCAGGACCACCGAAGCGGCGGCGGTGGCGAGGTGCTCAACGCCTGACGGCGTCATCGAACGAATCACATCCCTGATCCGCTGCAACTGATGCTGTCGACCACGTGCTCAACGCCTGACGGCGTCATCGAACGAATCACCCTCCAGTCGCGGCTCCGCCCTCGACCAGGCTCGAGTGCTCAACGCCTGACGGCGTCATCGAACGAATCACCCTGTGGGAAACTGCTTAGGCGATCCTCTGTGATCGTGTGCTCAACGCCTGACGGCGTCATCGAACGAATCACCCGCAACGGCTCGAACATGCCGAGGTCTAGGGCGTAGTGCTCAACGCCTGACGGCGTCATCGAACGAATCGCTCGAGCGCCTTGTCGCCGGTGATCGAGACTCTCGCGTGCTCAACGCCTGACGGCGTCATCGAACGAATCACATGGCGGTCTCCTGTGGACAGTCTAGACCGTCAGTCGTGCTCAACGCCTGACGGCGTCATCGAACGAATCACGAGTGGACACGAAGCGACAGGAAGCGACATCCCCTGTGCTCAACGCCTGACGGCGTCATCGAACGAATCACCTGGTCCCGGTGCCGTTCACTTCCCGGCTGCCCGGTGCTCAACGCCTGACGGCGTCATCGAACGAATCACCAGGCGGCCTGGGGGACAGACACGCTGGCCGTGAAGTGCTCAACGCCTGACGGCGTCATCGAACGAATCACTCTCAAGACGAGTGGCGGCTATTTGCCGATCGGACAGAGTGCTCAACGCCTGACGGCGTCATCGAACGAATCACAGGTGTGGATCGGCGTGCTTCAGGTCAAGGCAGGTGTGCTCAACGCCTGACGGCGTCATCGAACGAATCACGCAGCGTCGGGATCACCTGCTTCGCCTCGAACCCGTGCTCAACGCCTGACGGCGTCATCGAACGAATCACTGAGCTTGCGGATGCTCGCCAGGATGTTGTCGTGCATGTGCTCAACGCCTGACGGCGTCATCGAACGAATCACCAGAAAGGCGAAACGATGCTGACTGTCGAGCAGATCGTGCTCAACGCCTGACGGCGTCATCGAACGAATCACGTCGCGGCCGAGGTTATCGTTCTGGGCCTCACCAAGTGCTCAACGCCTGACGGCGTCATCGAACGAATCACCATGTCCGTCCTCCACAGGCAACTTCTCAGCGACACGTGCTCAACGCCTGACGGCGTCATCGAACGAATCACCAGGCTGTCGCGGCGGCTGTGGCGTCTCAGGCGAGGTGCTCAACGCCTGACGGCGTCATCGAACGAATCACCGGTGCCAAGGCAGAAGACGCGGCCGAGGCAATCGAAAGGTGCTCAACGCCTGACGGCGTCATCGAACGAATCACGTGGCGAACCGGAACCCGTCTTTCGCCCAAGCCGTGTGCTCAACGCCTGACGGCGTCATCGAACGAATCACCCGATCGCCGTGAACTATGCCGTGAGAGTTGGGTTCTGTGCTCAACGCCTGACGGCGTCATCGAACGAATCACCTGATTGATGTTTGACACATATCCGATATCTGTCTAAGTGCTCAACGCCTGACGGCGTCATCGAACGAATCACTCGCTCCCCGGTGTTTACGCTATTGTGCCGCGTGTGTGCTCAACGCCTGACGGCGTCATCGAACGAATCACACCTGGAATTTCGAGAACCTCAGCGTGCGCACGGACGTGCTCAACGCCTGACGGCGTCATCGAACGAATCACGGGTTGGTGTACGCGACCCTCACAGCCAGCGGCGCGTGCTCAACGCCTGACGGCGTCATCGAACGAATCACCGCCTGGTGCTGTCCGTTGCGGCTGGTTTTCGTGGCGGCGTGCTCAACGCCTGACGGCGTCATCGAACGAATCACTCGCGGGAAGATGATTCTGTCACCTGGCCGCATCGAGTGCTCAACGCCTGACGGCGTCATCGAACGAATCACCTGGAGACCAGCTTGAAGTCGATTCCGCTCTTGTCGTGCTCAACGCCTGACGGCGTCATCGAACGAATCACGACGTCAACCAGCTGACCGGCCGCGGGATCCCGATGTGCTCAACGCCTGACGGCGTCATCGAACGAATCACGCGGCCGGTGTGGTCGATCGCGGAGCCGTGTACGCTGTGCTCAACGCCTGACGGCGTCATCGAACGAATCACTCGCGAAGGCGGAAGCGGCGAAGCTCGCGACGGACGGGTGCTCAACGCCTGACGGCGTCATCGAACGAATCACCCGGCGTGCATGTCCGATGTGATCGGCCGCTGGATGTGCTCAACGCCTGACGGCGTCATCGAACGAATCACAGTTTGCGCATGCTTCCAGTCGATGCGCATTTGCTTGTGCTCAACGCCTGACGGCGTCATCGAACGAATCACCCGTTCTTGATATCTGTGGGGGTTTTGCCAAGGGAGTGCTCAACGCCTGACGGCGTCATCGAACGAATCACCCGTCTCCGCGGCGCCGCTGTGGAACACGGCGTCGTGCTCAACGCCTGACGGCGTCATCGAACGAATCACCAGCTTCTTTTTGACATGCTCGGGGAGATCGAGGCTGTGCTCAACGCCTGACGGCGTCATCGAACGAATCACGCGATCATGCGTCAGGTGCTTTGCGTGCGTCACATCGGTGCTCAACGCCTGACGGCGTCATCGAACGAATCACTGCACTGCTCGCAACCTTTGTTCATAACAAGAGATACGACCACCTATTTCAAGCATCAGCTTATTGGAGGCGAAACCAATCGCCCTGCCGATTGTCTCGCGGAATGTAGCGTGCGGTCGATCGACGTAACGCGTCATGGGGTCGAATCTTCCGTGTCGCTCAATGCAATTCATGGATAGTTTCTCTGGCAACGAGACCTTACCTGCTGTCGTAACTTCACGTTACAGCAATTTCGCATCCCCGCGCTTTGACCACGCAAGGGTCCATGATTTCTATCAACGGGCAAGAGCACTGAGGGCAAAACCACAGAGAGACGTCAGATGACCCGGAATCCCGGCGGTGGTTCCGTCCAGTCGGAGCGATCACCCGTCGAGTGAATCGGGATCCGGCCGGCACATCCGCCGCAAAGCGGGATGACTAACAGATCGTCGACCTCGTCCAGAATGCGACCCAGCTCCCAGCGTAGCTTCTCAAGGGCTTCGCGGTCGAGCCGGCAGCGGAAGACACTGTATTGAATCCGCTCGCCGTAACCTTCGAGCCTCTTCGCGACCTGCCGCAAACGTTTCGGATCGCGAACGTCGTAGCAGACCAGATGCCACGAACGATCGGATCTCGACGGGCGGGAGCGTGGCGGGAGAGCGGCCATCGTCAGCGGAGTCGCCATCGGGCGAATAAGCCAGGGCTGCCAGACCACTCTTTTTCAAGCAGACGGACTTCCAGTTCGACCATCCGGTCATAAGCGAGGCTCCGCTCAAGGTGCGGATGGCGGTACGATTCCTTGAGCCGCTCTTCGAACAGAACGATCGCTTTGCGACGACCGGCATCGCTGAGCCAGACGTGATCGGTGGTGATCTGGAAATCGTCGGTCGGATGCCATTGTCCACGATTCACGCTGCCGACGAGCGGCATTTCCCACAGCGGCGTGCGAAACAGTTCCATCAGGTCGAGCACCAGCGGCGGCGCCGCCGACCGGGCCGTGTGGAAGAACCCGAATGCCGGCTCCAGGCCGATCGCGGTAATCGTCCGATGCAGCAACGAGTGGACCAAGGCGTATCCGAAGCTGAGCAAGCAATTGAACCGGTCGCGCGGTGGATGTTTCGTACGTCCGTTGGGGCGCAAATCATCGGAGACTGAAGGCGCCAGCAGCGACGGCAACGCGCCGAAGTAACCTTTCGCGGCGATGCCTTCGAGACCACGCAGTGTGTCCACCGAGCCGGCGTCGGGAACCTTGCGGAGCGCTTCGCGGATGCGATCGAGGTGTTGTTGAACTTCCTCGCGGCGATCGGCGGCCCCACGGGTGCCGCGAAGCAGGTAACGGAGCTGGTTCTCGACCTTCGCGTGGACGAGCCGGCGGGTGAGTCGCAGACGCAGGTCGTCGTCCGTCAGTCCGCGGTACTGTCGGATTCGTTGCTGCACCCGGCTCGGCGAGGTCGTCAGGCCGGCCTGGAATCTCCCGCCGGCACTGACCCAGTCGAGGCCGACACCGTGCCGGGCGAGCAATTGAATCGCCTGCGTCGTGACCTGGCCGTGCCCGTGAACGACCACGCCGTCGAGCGACTCGATCGGCACGCGAACATTGCCGGCGTCATCGCTTCGCACGACCAGCGATTCACCGCTGCGTCCGATCGAAGCACGATGAGCCGTGACGTGCAGTGTCTGCTTGTCGCGGCGCGACGGGAAGATCGTCGGCGTCACGGCGTCCGTATCGACTTGTCGTTCCGTGAGGCGTTCTTCCTCGGGCAGGCAGACGGGGGCCAGCGAACAGCGGGCGCAAAGCCGCTCGTTCTCGGTGACGGGCGGCCGATCGACCGTTTGCCGCAGCGTCTCAGCCCGCTCGATGGCCCGTCGCAATTCGTCGCGGGCCGCGTCGTCGATGACGACGAACGCCGTCTTCTTGTCGGCGTGATAGCGGACCCGCGCCTGCGGCACCGGCTCGCCGAGATGCTCTTCAAGCAGCACCGCGTAAGCGATCGCCTGCACGCGGTCGCTCGGCCAGGGCGAGACCTCGCCGTCGTCTCCTTTCTTGGCCCGCCCGCGCTTGTGTTCGATCGCGACCCACGCTCCATCCCGCCGCCGGACGGCGTCGACCTTGCCGCGCAGGTTCCAGGCTTCGCTCGCCACCTCGACGCTCCGCCGCTCGGGCGTCTCGTCGTCCGGCGACGCGATTTCGTCATGCAACCGCCTCCCGGCATACACCGCCGCATCGGCAACCCGAATCTCCTCGACCTCTTCCAGATAGAAGAGGCGTTCGCAATAGAGCAGCGCGTGCAGAGCCATGACGCGGAGGGGCGGGGCGTCGGGGGTGGCTACGGCGGTTCGATCGGTGTCCATGCCTCCTCCGGGGGGTAGGGTGATGGGTTGATTGTCGGCGCATACAGATGGGAGATCGTTCCCGCCATACCGGCTCGATCGATCCAGACGGTCAGCCGAGTGGCTTGCCGCATGTCGATACGCTCGTCGAGTTGTTCGCCGACGCGGCAGTACCAGCGAACTGGCGGCACGACGTCAAGCGGGGCAAGCTCGTCTGGCAGGAAGGAGTTGTCGCCGAGAAACGGCAAGCCGTAACGACCGGCGTTGAACTCTCCCGCAAGACCGCGACGGATGCGGTCTTCAAGAGCGTGGTTGCCGTCAAGAGCGATGACGGCATCCAAATCAGAGAGAAACTCGCGTCGAACCGGCGAGATGTTGTTCTTCCGTCCCTTAGCGAGTTCTTCGTCCGTTCCGGCGGCGCTTCCCACCGGATAGTTATGCAGTTGCTGGAAGGCCGACTGCACTCGCGGCGGCTCGGCGGTGGCGAGAATTCCCAAGGCGATGCGGCAGGCCGGCAGCCCTGGTCGGTTGAGCGTTGTCGGCACTTTGCCAGGATGTTTCTCGTCCTCCTCCGTCAGACGAGATTCGATCGCCGCGACGTTCAGCAGCAGGCCGTAAGCGGCCGACGGCGTGAGGAACGTCGCGGTCGGCCGATGCCAGCCGGCGGCGAAGGGACGGAAGACGGCGAAAGGAGCCGTCAACTTCAGGACGATCATTTCCCCTCCTTCGCCGGACCGAGCGACTTATCGGCGATCGTCATCAACAGTCGCTTCGGGTCGCGATCGAGCGTGACGCCTTTGCCGGCGAGCGTTTCGCGTTGTTCCGCCGAAAGGATTTTCACCAGTTCGCCGCCGAGGTAAAACTCGCCGGGCGGATAGATCGAATCGTTCTCGCAAAGCTCTTTCACGACGTCGGGCGGGCTGCCGTCGGCGTTGAAACAGTAGGTCGGATATCCCGCAACAAGCGATTCGGACAGCCGCGCGACGAGGCTCGCCGGGGCGAACTCGTAGTAGCTGCGGGCATGGTTGCCGGAAACGGCGTTGAGCTCCCCGATCGCCCGTAGCAGCGCCCGCGTCCACTCCGGCTTCGCCTTGCAGTCGTTGAAGTTGAGGGCGAAGGGGTACTGGAAGGCGGTGACGGCGGTCTCACGGTGCAGCAGTGCGGAACTGGTCGCGTTGGAGTAGGCGCTCTTGTTCTCGCCGTCCTTCGGCATCAACGGTGATTGCGTAAAGACGCTGCTATGTCGGAACGGTTCCAAGGCTTTCGCGAGATTCATGCGGAGGACGGAGTCCCGCTTGAAGGTGAAGCCGTTCCGTTTCTGCTTCTCCATTTCCTTGCTGATCTTCGCCCGGTCGGCCTTTCCCGCCGCGACGAGGTATCCGAAGAAGAAGTCGTCGGCGTATTCGTCGGGATTCGGGTAGTCGCGGAACTTCACGGCGAGTTGCTCCTCGTCGTGCAGCCGTTCCCGGTTGGACGGAAGGCCGTAGCCTGCGAGAACCTCTCGCAAAGCGTTCCGCATCGCCTCGGGCGAGATGATCGGATAGTCGAAACGACCGTCGGTCACCTTCTGGATGACGGTCTTGTTGAGTTCGCTCTCGCCGCGGTAGTTTGCGGTCGGAGCGGCGTGGGTCAGGACGGTGGCGAACAGGTTCACGATTCGGGTCTCCATCGGTGGGAAAGGCAGGTTGATCAACGGCCGGACAGGGCCGACAGGGCGAGCAGCGAAAGCGTTTTGATGCGATCGGGGCCGGACTGCGTCGTCTCCGGCTCGCCGTCGGCAGCGGGACGTTGAAGTTCCCGGGCGAGGTCGAGATATTCGGCTCGCGTCAGGAACGTGTCTTCGAACGGCCCGAACCGGTTGCAGAAATCGGCGACGAAGTCGTGTCCGCGGCGAGAACGGAATGAGAGAAAGAACTCGGTGCAGGCCTTTTCCTTCTCCGTGGCGTACTGTTGCTTCTCGATGCCGGGGAACGCCTCGCCTTCGTTTCGATCCTTACGGGAACGGCGGAGCTTCTTGGCTTCGTCGTCGGTCTTGCCGAGCCGGTTCAACGCTCGAACCTCGACGTGAACGCGGGCGAGATCGTAAATCACTTCTTCGAGCGACCGCTGCTTCGATTGCTGCTTCATCTCGGGGTCTCCGGTTCGGTGAGCGAGAGTTTCAAAGAGCCTGCGACGGCGAGCGAGGTTGCGTTGGATCGATTGGAACTTGTTTGCGGCGTCGTCACAGAGATTCACGGCCTTCGTATCGCGGTGAAGAAAGACCGCCGCTTCTCGCGATTGAAGGCTCTTCCCGAAATATGCGTACCACGGCGTCCTCGGACCATCGAGCAGCGCTCGCACCAAACCCTCGACGAACAGTGGATGTCGATAGGACGCCTTGACGGCTCGGTATTCTTCGCGCCGCCGCGGATCGGCGGCGATGCGAGTCAATCCACGGCTTTTGGCGTTCTGGCCCTCCTTGACCATCGCCGCGACTTCGACGCCACGGATCGACGCGGGATAGCCGTCGCCGGCCGCGTCGCCCGCCAGGGCGATCAGATCCTCCATCAATTCAAGCGCCCCTTGCTGCGGCAGGGCGATGAGAGCATCGGGAGGGAAACCTCCGAGCAGTCGGGAGCCGGGTTTCGGCACCGGCAGCCGGCGGAGCATTCTGGGGTAATGCGAACGGAACGACTTCAGGTCGCTCACGTCGGGCACGGCGAGCGCGTAACCGTCGGCCGAGGCTTTGCCGTCGCGATCGAGCGTCACCGGAACGAACGTCAGCGTCGTCAGCGGCCAAAAATGCAGCAGCAGGTTCTCTTCGACGCGGCCCTGAAAGGGCACGGTCTCGGCATTCACCGCTTGCGCACCCAGCAGCAACGCGCCGGAGAGTTCATCCAGAACCGGCTGCTGTTTCGACGCCGCTTTCGCCAGATCCTTCCAGGCGTTTGGCCCTTCGGCGCACGGCTTGCCGTCGGCGCGGGCGTTGAAGGGGATTCGCGTCGTCGGTCGCCCGCGAGGGATCGCCCAGAGCATCCGCCGCCACAGGTTCAGCCAGAAGCCGTCACCATCGGCGAGGTGATGCTTCAGAAAGTGACCGGCCGGCTTGACGACGTCGAACTCCTTCTTACCGTCGGAAACAGTTTGCTTTCGCGCGTCATACAGATGGTCGAACAGCTCCCTCAGCCCCGCCTCGGTGAACGTCACCGTCACCTCGTCGCGGCCGATCTCGCCGAGCATCTGGCCGGCGCCGCCGTCCGGATCGGACTGCCTCAGAAAATCGAGTTCCAACACCAGCCCGGCCAGACCGGCGCGATGCTGGACGGTCGGCAGAGCCGAAAGGCGATAGGGGACGGGAATCGCGTCCACTGCGGCTTTTTTCGCTTTGACAGGTTTCTTCGTGGAGGCTTTCTTCGCCATGGTCACGCCTCCTCCGGCTTGCGGAAGCCGAGTGCCGGGTGATACAGGTCGTCCCGCGCCACCGCGAGATACGGCGGCAGCGACGACAGAGCCTTTCGCTCTTCGGCGGAGACGCGGCACTCCTTCGGCCACCGCGGCACCGGCAGTAGGTATTTCGGTTGTTCTTTCTTGTTTTTGTCCGCCTCCAGATAGGCGGCCACGTCCCTCCGCAACACTGCCGTCTCGGTGAATTGCTCGATATCGCGGAACGTATCCTCGCCGCTCATTGCATATGGACCGCTCTCGAAGAACTGACACGGACGGAACGGCTCGCTTTTGTCGGATCGACAACAGTCGGCAAGCCGCTCGGCCAGTTCGCTTTGGCTGATGGTCGCGCCGTCGAGTTGTTTCAGGCCGTCGCCTCCCTTGAGAAACAGATCGACGCCGAACAGGTCGTCGCCGTCGTAGGGTGCGTCTTTCGCGGGCGAATAGATCAGCACGTCTCCGGTGCGTTTCCCGTGACGGGCACAGCGACCCATTCGTTGGACAAGGGCCGTGATCGGCGCACGCTCCGTCACCAGAAGGTCGGCGTCGAGGTCTAATGACATTTCACAGACCTGGGTCGTCACCGCGACGACAGCGCGGGCGTTCTTGAAGGCGGCGAGGACTGCCCGATGCCGTTCACGGCGATCGAGTGTGCGGAACCGGCTGTGATAGCAGTGCATAGCCGCGCCGGCGGCGGATATTGAAGTCGCCCCTTTCGGCAAGTCTGCGAATGCCAGGTTTGCCAATCGCAGGACGATCGCCTGCGCCCGGTCAACCGTATTGACAACCCACAGTACCTTTTGCTTCTTCCGAATCGCCTCTTCGACTCGCTCGAACACCGCCGCCGGCGGTTCGTCGTTCTCAGATGCCGCATCGAGCACATTGACGCGGTAGCGAGGGTGATCGGCCTGACCGTGCAGTTCCGTCTCGCGCGGGTCGGCGGAAGGGTCGAACGCCTCCGTGTCGAGAGCTTGTTCAAGCTCCTTCTGCCGCTTCGGGGGCAGCGTCGCCGTCATGCACAGCACTGGAACATCGCAATGTTTGAGGAACTCCCGCAGAGCCGAGAACATGCGGGTGTCGAAGCTATGAACCTCGTCGATCACGACGACCGAATCGGCGAGCACCGGCAAGCGGCAGACGGAGCCATAGTCGTACTGTACGAAGGCAAGAAACTGATCGACCGTCGCGGCGAAGACTCGCTTGCCCCAGTCACGCAAAGCATACAGCCGCTCGTCGCCGCCGAACTGCTTGTGGTGACGCGGGTCGGCCTCGCCCGGCTCGAACGGGTTGCGGAACAACCCGTCGAGATCGAACGCGGCGGTGCCGTGGACGAGCGCGGCGTCGGCTTCTGGAGCGTGCGAAACGTAGTCCTTGAATCCTTCGGTCGCGGTTGCACGAGTCGGATAAAGGAAGAGGACGTGTCCCGCTTCTCGGACGGCGAGACGGCCCTCGACCCATTTCCACGCTGCCAGCGTCTTGCCGGCACCGCAGGGGGCGATCAACAGCGCTCGATCACCGAGTTTGCGGCAATCGTTCTGCCACCGTCGAAGGCTCTTGATCCCCTTTTCCTTCTTGCGTTCTTCGATGACCGCCTTCGCAATGAATTCCGCTGTGCAACGTTCTTTGTCGGTGAAGGCTTTTCGAATCCATTCGGGAATGCCGTGCTGCGTTCGCGGCAGGGCGGAGCCGGCGGAGTCAGCAGCGATCAGGCCGCAGCGGACCGCACGCATCAAGCGCTGCTCGTTTTCATGTGCCTGTACATCAAGCCGGTCAGACAACTTTTCCAGCCGCTCTCGGAGATCGCGGCGGGCGGCGGCCATATCGAGACAACCCGGCAACCCGTCCGTCCCCCAAGCCCAGAACCGCGGCATGTCGCCGGCCGGCGGCGGTTCGATTCCGGCAGCCTTGCCGAGATGATCGGCCAGATAGGCGAAGTCCTGCTCTTCCGAGAATATTTCGACAAGCTCACCGTCGCCTTGTTTCTGAGCGATGTTCTGCGGTGAGAGTCGCAGATGGTGCGACAGAGCCGCCGCGAGGACGATGTCGGCGTCCTCGATTGATCCGGCGGCGCTCGTCAACCAGTCGCTCCATGAGGGCACGGCGGAGAACAGCAACCCCGTCAAATGTTCGTGCCGAATGAGTTGACTGCCACGGTACGACAGAGCCGCCAGGAATCCATCGTTCGCCTTGCCGAGGTCATGTATCGATGTCGCGAGCCGACCCAGCCGGAGAAAGCGAAGCGCATCCGCATCGTCGAGACGGAAGAATCGCAGCCACGCTGTACGCAGAGCCGTTGGCTCGCTTGCGGTGCCGAACAAGGAGTCGAAGGCGTCGACGACGTCGATCGTGTGTCCGATGAGCGTTTTCGGCTCATATCCCTTCGGAGCCGACTTGGCGAGCAGTCGCATCGCAGTCTGAACTGGCATCTGGTCCCTTTCCCGTTTTAACGAATTGCGACGAACACTCCGCATCCCATGTGTCTCCGCCCACCGAGTCCGGCCTCCTGCACCCGCAACGACTCGTCCGCGGTCAGGCCTTCGATCAGCGTTTCGTAGCCGACGATTTCGCGGTCTTTGATCCGTAGGGTTCTTCGTTTGACGACGGTGATCGTCGCGTCGTCGGAGACGGCGAGCGTTTCGTGGGCGAGTTGGCGCCGGACCGCTTCGGCGAACGATTCCGGCTCGAAGAAGCCTTTGATCGTGACCAGCCGGCTGCGGAGGGCCGGGGCGGGAATCAACGGGCGGACTTCGGGGACGCCGACCTGCACCGTCGCGTCGCCGATCCGCAGCGCGCGGCCGGCGAGCGGCAGGGCCTCGGCGATGCGGTCGACCGGCAGGCGGAGCGTCAGGCGGCTGGTCGGAGAGAGCGCCATCCGCCTTCCGCCCACCTGCCGGCCGCCGATCGGGTGCAGGGCGTACCCGTTCTCGCCGTGAAACGCCGGCAGCAGCCGCGAGACGGCTCCGTATAGGGCATAGGCATGGTCGGCGGCGAGCGTGTCGCTGCTCAGGCAGTGAAAGGCAAGGTCGATTGAGGTGTTCAATGGCACTGCACGTACTCCTCGCCAAGGGTCTTCCGAAGTCGGTTACGAGCTCGAATTGCATCTGCGTAGATCTGCTTGTCGCTCACACGATAAGCCGCCGCGCACTCTTGGACGGAGTCGTACCGACGACTGGGCAGTTCTATCTGATGACGCACGAGCAACGCGTCTCGCTGTCGTCGTGAAAGAACTGCGAGTGCCGCGATCACGTCGATGCGGTGGGCGACCTCCAGCTCAAGAGGCGGCCGCTCATCCCGTTTGTCATGCGTTTCGATGGAGAGCATGGTCGTGCAATCTCAGATGGTTCCTTGACGGTGCTAAACCTGATCAGGACGGCCCTTGGCGGAATCGCGCTTCCCGACGGATCAAGTGAGTGACGTAGTGGCGAGCGTGTTTCCTCGCGAAGTGAATCGGCCTTTCGACCAACCGGTCGCCCGCGAGATTGACCAGTCCGAGTAGCGCCTCGTGAAGGACTTCTTCTGGTAGAATTGAGAAGTCGCGACACGCCCGATTGATTCGGGCAGTTGTGAGGACCGCTTTCGTGGGATCGACGAGGCGGACGAGGTTTTCTGATCGGATGTTGATGTCCATATGGTATAGATTGCACTATTAGCATCGCCAGAGATGCGCACTCCTTCGGATCAGACCACCGCGCGGATCGAATTTCCAGTACTTTCCGTGACAGATTTCACGGCAATTCCAAAATTTCGCTTGACGGAGGGTCTGCGCTTCGGTCGTAACCTTTTATGCCACTAGGCGTTGAGCACCTAATCGTGCATCACTGCGACCCCGTGTCGAAGTTCTGTTTTTCGATGACGCCGGAAGGCGTTGCCCGCTGGTAATACCACGCCAGCTCCTCCGCCTCGCTGCGGACGGCGGCGATCAGTTCGTCCGGCCCGAGGACAACGGCTTTGGTGCCGAAGCCAAGGATCCAACCATTGATCTCCTGCAATCCGGACAGGCCGAATTCGCGAAGCCGGTGGTGGAGGTCTTGTGCTCGCATCGAGCGTCGGTGTTCGTTCATCGCGCTGAAGTCTCATTCGGCCGCAGCGTCGCTGTGATGGACTGGTCGTAAACCTAGTCGTCGCGGTTTGTCGGCCCGAATGACGAGGGTATCCGGACGAGCGGACAGCACGTGTCCAACCTGGCGGTCGCGATACCACTTCGCCACAGGAATTGGCCCTCAAACCTCGTGATGAGCGGACGAAGTCGCGGTGATGCTTTGGCTCGATGGTAAGGCGAGCGCTCTCACGCCAGGCACGTGTTGATCGAGAGCTTCAGTACGCCGGCTCAGTGCCGACGGCGCGTTACAAACAACGGTGATTGTGACGGTCTTCGACAGAACCATACGACGCGAACCTGTCGATCGAGTGCGTTGTCTTCGATACGGGCCGCTGTCAGCGCCGCCATGCACCGAACATTGCCTGGCTGGGCTATAGCGGCGGAAAACAAACCTCGTTCAAATCTCGTAAAAAACTTCCAGACGTTCCAGAAAAGGGGTTGCTTCTGTTCCGTGTTGACTTCATCTTGTGCCATCAAGGGTGCTCGGTGATCGGCATTCAATTGCCGACTATCGACATTTGTCTTTTTGGTAGTCCTCACTATGTAATGGTGAGGTTGTAGTCGTTGATGAAGAATCGGAGGCAGCCGAGGTGGTTCTTCCAGCACTTCGAGAAGGCCAACGTATTGCGGGTGAAGCGGCCCAGCCGCTGCCGCACGGTGTTGTTGAATCGCTCCAGGCCGTTCATCAGCCCCGACCGCTTCGACACCGCCAGATGGTGCGGCGGCGGGATCGCCGCGGCGTAGGCCTCCCAGTGATCGGTCAGGCACAGCGCCCGGTCCCGGTAGCCCTTGGGCAGATTGTTCCAGAGTGCTTTCGCCGACGCGACGCCGCGATCGCCGACGTGCAGCCCCACGATCCGGCCGGTCCCGGCCTCCATCGCCAGCCAGACCCAGGCCTTGTGGTCTTTGCGGCCCACGAAGGACCACATCTCGTCGCAACGCAACATCACCAGCCCCCTTTTTCCGCCCCGGCCGTCGGGACTCGAAGCGGGACTCGAAGCGGGACTCGAAGCGGGACTCGGGGCGGGTGCCGAGCGGAACCTGCGGTTGACGTACTGCTGGAGCCAGAACTCCGAGACGCCCACCGCTCGTGCGATGCCGGCCAGGCTCAGCCGTTCGACGAGCAGCCGTTCGACGAGTAGCCGGTCGATGAGGGCCTTGGTCTCGTCGGAGATCTTCCGCCAGACGGCCTCCGGGGTGAACTGCCGGCCGCAGTCCTTGCATCGCAGCCGCTGCTTGCCATTGTGGATGCGGCCGTACTTGATGACCGCGTCGCCGTGACAATCGGGGCACCGAGACATCGTGAACCTCCCTGACGGCCCGCACCTCCCGCCTACCAAAAACATCACTTATTGAGGACTACCGTCTTTTTGCGACAGAACCACTCCGCCGTCACGCTTCGGGAGGGTCTGCGATTGGAAGTCCGCTGCGCTGTTCGGGCCGCGCGCAGCCTTGGGCGTCCATGTTCGTCGCACTCTTCCGTAGGGAAGCGTGCCCGCGACGCATGCGTCTTTGCTCCCTGCGGAACGACGCTGTTCCCATCGGCGATTGAGATTCTGCGGAGGGCCGGCTGATGCCCCCGCGGGTCACGCTGGCGATGCTCTCCGAGAAGGACAGCCCGACGCTGGCGCGATGTCTGGAGTCCTGCGCCGATCTCGTCGACGAGATCGTGATCGTGACGCAGCCGGGGGCGTCGTCCGCATGGAGGTCGGCGATCGATCGTTTCTCACCGAAGCTCGTCGGGTTCCTTTGGCGAGATGACTTCTGCGGTTGCTGGTTGTCCGTGTGGGCCGATCTCGGCCATGACACGGCGCCTGGGTCATCGGTTCCGCCGCAAGGTGGATTGCCGACTGGTGCGATCTCATTCAAACAAAGAAGAGCGAGCCGATGACATTTGACTGGTTGCAGACGTTGCGGCCTCGCCCCTCAGCACGGCCGGCTCGTCGGCGAAAGTCGACGGTCGGTCGAATTGCTCCTTCGCTCGAACTGCTCGAAGGCAGGCTGCTCCTGTCCAATCAGGCTCCGTATTTCACAGCCCCGACCGGCTACCACGACAACGACATCGTGGGAATCTCCACAAAAGGCGTCCTGATCACGACGGTCGAAGCGATCGACCCGGATCCCGATGACCAAGTGACCTATCGGCTCTCTTCCGGCCAAGAATCGCCAGGCGGTCCCTTGGACCAACCCGCACCTTACGGTCGCATTCGCGTCGACGCAGAATCGGGAGAGGTCTGGCTTGACGCACCTCTCGGACCCAACGGGCCGTGGACCTCGGAGGGTGCTTATACCTATATCTTCAACGTCGAAGCGACTGACGGCACCGCCACGACGACGGCTGCCGTCGCCATGGGAGTCACCAAATCCGATACCGTGGTCCGCGTCGTCGAACCTCCCGACGATGCAGGGTACTGCTTCGGATTAGACTTTAATCCTTGTGAAACGTGTGGAAACTCGACGCCGACCACTCTCATCTGGTGCAGCCAGGAAAATCCTCATCCGGTCGTCGCCATCGATGTCGATATTCCGTCACAATCGCCGCCTGCGTCATACGGCGTCGAACTCAAGATCGGAGTCCCGACGGTTGCGACCGCCGACCCCGACGTCACGTCGGGATTGGTCGGCGACACGGCCCGGCTCGTTCTCCAGTTCGATGCGTCATTGTTTGAGACGGGCTACTACGACTACGAAGTCGTCATCCAGGGTAAAGATTCCAGTGGCGTGGCCGTCGGCGCGGCGAAAACGGTCTCCGGCCGGATCGCGGTCGTCAATCGGGCGGACAGCGAGTTCGGCAACCGCTGGTGGCTGCCGGTGCTCGATCGGCTTTACATCGATCCGGTTGACCAGGACGCCGGGTTGATCCGTGGGAACGGGACGGCCGACTTCTTCACGAAAGAGGGGTCAAATTACCTTGCCGAGGCCGACTCATTCGAGACCCTCGCCGTCGCCGGCGACGGCCGCTACGTACTCACGTTGACCGCCGGCGACAAGAAATACTTCGACCAGACGACCGGCCTGCTCGAGGAGATCGTCGACCGCTCCGGCCGCGTCCAAACGCTGACCTACGGCGACCGCGACGGCGATACGATCGCCGACGAACTGGTTGAGTTCGACGACGGCTTCGGCGGAATCACGACGTTCGCGTATACCGCCGGCCTGCTGAGCGCGATGACCGACGGCGACGGCGTGACCTGGAACTACGCCCATAACACGGACGGGACGTTGCAACGGGCCTACGGCCCCACGAAAGCCGGCACCGGCTTCAAGGCCGAGGCGGTCTTCACCTACGACGACGCGGCGACCGGCAACGGCACGCTGTTGATGACGTCGCACACCGACGGTGTCCGCGGGACGACCGCCATCGACTACGACTTCGCAAGCCGGGCGGCCGTCGAAGTCGTCCATCCGGGAGGCGTCGTCGAGACCCGCAACCCTGCGGCCGTTCAAGGGCTTGACGAGTTCGTCGCGGCCTCGTCCGTACTTGGAGGGATCACGTTCGCCGGAGCACAAACGCAAACGACTTTCGATTCCGAAGGCCGCGTCGTGAGCCAGGTCGCCCCGAGCGCCACCGGGATCGGTACGACGACGACCGAGTACGTCCGGAACGCCTCCGGGTTGGTGACCGAGCTCCACACCCCCAATCCCGCCGGCGGCGCCGACCTCGCCACCAAGTACGAGCACAACGACCGCGGTTACCTCACCAAGATCACCCACGCCGACGGCACCTTCCGCAGCTACATCTACGCCGCAAACGGTCTCGACCTCGTCCAGGAGACCGACGAACGTGAGAAGGTCTGGGACTACGAGGTCGATCCGGTCACCGGGAACCGGACCAAGCTGACCGAACCGCTCGTCAACGGGACGCGGCGCGTCACCCGCTACGAGTACTACCCCGCGACTCACGCCTCGAAAGGCCTGCTCTGGAAGGTGATCCAGCAGGCCGGCGCGACGCCCGACGCGAACGCCGACCTCGTCACGACCTTCGAGTACGACGCCCGCGGCAACGTCGTCAAGACGACCTTCGCCGACGGCACGTTCCGCAGCGCCGTCTACGACCAGACGACGAACACGCTCAGCAGCGAGACGAACGAACGCGGCCACACGACGAGCTACACCTACGACCTTTACAACCGCCTGGAGTCGATGACGCTGCCCGACCCCGACGGGGCCGGCCCGCTCGCCGCGCCGGTCTGGCAGTACGTGTTCTGCACCTGCGGGCACCTGATGAGCGTCACCGATCCGCTCGGGAACGTGACGAGCTACGAGTACGACGCCGCCGGCCGGCTGGAGACGGTCGCCACGCCCGACCCCGACGGGGCCGGTCCGCTCACGTCCCTCGTGACCGAGAACGTCTACGACACGAACGGCCGGCTCTGGAAGGAGATCGCCCCCGGCAACCGCACGACGGTCTACGAATACGACCTGCTCGGCAACGTGGTCAAAATCACCGAGCCGGACCCCGACGCCGCCGGCCCGCAGGCGGCTCCCGAATGGGAATACGGCTACGACCTGCTCGGCCGGCTGCTCTGGGTCAAAGATCCCACCGGCAGCGTCTCGGCGGGCACGATCACCGAGTACGACTACGATTCCGTGGGCTTGCTCACGAGCGTCACCGACCCGACCGGCGACGTCTCGACCTACGGCTACGACGCCGGCGGCCTGTTGACGATCGCCGGCGGCCCGCTGGCGACCGGCAGCCCGCTCGCCGCCCCGCAGACGCAGTACGCCTACGACGACGCCGGCCGGCTGACGAGCGTCACCGACCCACTCGGCCACGAGACGACCTACGCCTACGACGGCCTGGGCCGGCTGGTCAGCGTCACCGCGCCCGATCCCGACGGCCCCGGCGGGCCGGCCGGCCC